>NZ_JAAHGT010000094.1 GCF_010672385.1 Okeania sp. SIO2F4 | reverse complement strand
AAGGTTTATGTGTTTCCCACAATACCCTTTAAATAACACCATATTGGCTGAAATTCTACAGTTAAAATACTGTAGGTTGACATCAAATTTTTGATTTTGATATTTTCTGCATTAGCATTTTAAATTTATACCTTTTTTTGATAGGTATGATGCTAGAACGTTTTTCACAACTAGGTTGAGTTTGATCTTTAGGTATTGCCTCGTCCAAGATGCCTCATTTATTGGTATCATTGTTTCACTATTACTATTAAATTTAGGTTTTTGTAACAGTAATTTGATATAAATATTGAGGCTAAAGTAAAGTAGGTATTTTAGCTATTTTTACTTTCTAGCTTTTACTTATCTATATTCAAGGTAAAATCTTTTAAGCTAACTCCTTGCTTTTATTAAAAAAGCTTACAAAATTTTATTTTATAGATTTATGGTCTTTTATCTTAGAAAAAATAATAAATTTTGTTAAGTAGGGCTTGGTGATAGGAATATTAGGCCATAAGAGTTCCAGACAAAAGTCTTAATCAATAAGACATAAGTTTGGATTACATACCCTGACTAATATTTCTTTTGATCAGATTTTTTATCTATTTTTTTTGTGAGTTATTTCATATTGCTACATAATGCTTAAAACTTAAATATGTATAACTTTTGCTACTTTAACTTGTTACTTTTTTTTACTATTAAAATAAATACAAAAAAGTTGTAGATTATTCCAAGTTGTTAAACCACCTTTCCTAACAGGGTAAATATGGTCAGCTTTCAGTTCTTTGAAACCTTTATCACCATTTTGCAAATCTGGCAAATATATCCTGATAATTATGAATCAAAATGTAATCTGAAATAAGGTAAGCATTCAGCTATTAGCGGTCAGCTCTCAGCAATGAAAATGAACTATGTGATTCGATAAACTATTAAGGTTGACTAATGGACTTTTACAGTAACTTTTAATTCTTTGAAATCTCTCAATTACTTTTTCCTCCCTTAAAAGTAATAAAGCTGTTAACGTTAGCGAAGCTCCTCTGCAAGAGGCAGTTCCTCCGCAGGAGGCTAGCTAATAGCTGACCGCTGAATGCTTACCAAGTTATCGGGAACATACCATAAATATTTGATGGAAACAAATAAAGCTGACTTCTCAATTCACCTATATTTTATTAAGTGCAGTTTGATCAAGAAATTGTATTAGGTTAAGTTTGCATAATTAGTTATAAAAAAGTCTTTGTTTGTATTTATGTTCTAGAGCAAAACTACGAGCCTAATTAATACCAAGCGTAATAAATGTTTGTTGGAAATGGCAGGGACGTTGCATGCAACGGGAGTAGGTCGGAGGGAAGAAGGCTTTGGTTATCTAGGAGAGACTCAAGTTAGAATAAAGATTGAAGAAAAAAAGGGAAAATGATAGATATAGCTTTCTCAAATGAATTGGAGAAGCTCTTTTTAAGTATCTCTGATCGAGATGCAGTTTTCATAGCATTCTTTTTTTAACTAGTATAAATTATAAGTAATATCTGCACATGATATTCTCTATAATATAATATATAGTTTTAAGTATTTAGCTAGCCTATTACAGAGGAACTACCTTATCAGCTCAAGTCAAAACTATTATCTTACTTCTAACCTCTAAGTTTTGAATTTTGACTTCTGACTTCAGCTATCTACTCCCATTGCTGGAATTTTTGCACGATCATTTCTTGAATTTGCTGTTGCACTTTTTCTATGGTTAAATTAGCATCTATTCGTACTATTAAAGGATTATTTTTCGCTAATTCTTGATAACCTTTTTTTACCCGTTGATGAAACTGAATATCTGCTTGTTCCATCCTGTCAATTTTGCCTCTATTTTTAGCTCTAGTTAAACCAATTTCTACATCAATATCTAACCAGAAAGTCAAATGACTTTTTAAGCCACCTGTAGCGATATGATTAAGTTGTTGAATTAATGGCAAATCTAAACCTCGGCCATATCCTTGATAAGCAATAGTCGAGTCAATAAAGCGATCGCACAAAACTATAGCTCCTCTTTCTAAAGATGGGTTAATTAAAGTGTCAATGTGCTGCGCTCTGTCTGCTGCATATAATAATAATTCAGCTCTTTCTTGAATTTGTTCTCCAGATACATCTGCATTTAAAAGTAACTCTCGTAAAGTCTTACCAACTTTTGTTCCTCCCGGTTCTCGTGTGATAACTACTTCTAAATCTGGAGATTTTGAGAAAAGTTTACCTGACCGCCATTTTTCTAATAACCAATTTCTTAAAAGTTTAATTTGAGTGGTTTTACCCCCTCCTTCTACACCTTCAAAGACTATTAACTTACCTATCATTTTGCATCAACTATTGTATATAATTAATTTTTTTGAGCTTTGCTAATAATTATCAAACTATTTACATTTCAAGTAAAACTATTTTATTATAATCTATAATATTCATATTTTGGTTGTTGGAGCCACTACTTAAGTAGGTAGGCGTAATTAAATGAACTATGTCCGAAGCGACAGGAATAGAGTGGAGGGAAGAAATCTCAATTATTTTGGAGATTTCAAAGTAATTTCCATTTTACTAATTATTTGTGCCAACCTACTTATACCATTTCTCAAAAACTTTTCTACATTTTCTTGAGTCGCGGAGAGGGGAGCAGGGGAGTCTTACAGGGGTAGGTTTTTAACAAAGCAGCGATCCCTCGCTTTGATTCAGTTAAAAATTCTCAAAAAAATGTACTTTTTTAGACAATAAATAGCTATAAACTCCCCCCTCCTCCCCCTCTTCCCCCTCTTCCCCCTCTTCCCCCTCTCCCCACACTTCTTTTAGATCAAAGGTAAAAAAACTACCCCTGTGAAAGTAGGGGAGTAGGTAGGGACGTTGCATGCAACGTCCGTACAGAGAAGTAAAAATATGAATAATTAACACATTAGGTGGCTAATAATTATCAAACAATTTATTCAGCCCGTGTTAATTACTTAATAATTGAAGTGTCATCTAAGTATAGCATTAATCCATGGTAATT
The DNA here is from genome assembly GCF_010672385.1 of Okeania sp. SIO2F4. Taxonomy (GTDB): domain Bacteria; phylum Cyanobacteriota; class Cyanobacteriia; order Cyanobacteriales; family Microcoleaceae; genus Trichodesmium. The sequence goes on along the minus strand of NZ_JAAHGT010000094.1, from coordinate 13,931 downwards.
AATATTATATTTCTTTAATTCAAGAAGTCAGGTCGATCTTTGGAGTTGTTTATGGCTCGTTACACTGGTATATTTACTGTTGCTGTTAAGATAGAAAATTTACAACCAATTTTTACAGAGATTTTCAGTTATTGTGGTTGTGAAATTATTTATAATCGAGGAGACTATTTAATTGCTCGTGAATTTCCAGGTCAAGTTTCTTTCTCTAAACTTGTCACTATAGACATAACTTTTGATAGATTAACTAATACTACTGAAAAGACCAGAATAAATATAGTTATTAGAAATGAAGAACTGGCTTTAAAATTAGATAACCATTGCCGTCAAGTATTTGATTTATTAACTAAGTTGATAGTAGAAAATTCTAATTGGGAACTTTTAGAGAGCATTATTGAATACAACAGTTCTATTTGAGTTGTGACAACTCTACAGCTCTTATCATTAGCGATCGCCTATGGATAAAAATCACCTAGAAGCATTTCAAGAAAAACTACGGGTTTCAACTTAGACGAGGTTTAGTCAAGATTAAATCTGACATTAAATGTTATCTTCGTCACTGTAAATGAACCTTAGTTAGAATTATTTGTAATGTAACAAGGGAATGAATATATCAGGTTCAAACAAACACAATTTTTTGTTTCAATCAAAATGGCAAGTCCCTACTCTACCCCTGTTTCTTGTTACCTGTTATAGCGCTAGGGAATAGGTATGGAGGGAATAGGTATGGAGGGAATAGTAAACTGTCAAAGGATTTCAGGATTTAGAAATGTCCTAATCTTTGCTTCGACTGCTATACCAGTTATTTATAAGTATTTAACCGAACATAATAATATTATGTTCGTTGGTATCGGAGCGTGTAAAAGCTTAGGAAATATCTACCAAGCGTTTCAGTTTTTTCCTCCTCTCAAGCCTTCTTTCCTCTTCCCTCTTACCGAATAATTAAGGTTTAAAGCCTCTCACTCGCTGTGGAGAAACAAGCGGTCGGAAAGCGGAGCATTCCGTCAGGATGGGATGGCGAGGTCTCCGTTCCCTCCGGGACGCTACGCGAACGCTTGCCTCCAATCGACCAAGAGAGAAAAAATTTTCCTTTTATTCAATCCAATCCGTTTTAGGGAGAGGTAATTATCCATTATCCATTATCCATTATCCATTATTGAACCATACTTTATAATACCGATACTGCCGGACATGATATAAGTCCTAAACAGATAAAAAATTGGAAAGCCTTTTTTGAATTTATAGTAGTCGCCATTACTGGCGCGGACATTCTCAAATTCTCAAATATAGTCCGTGCTGCGAATTTAACTTCTGACTCCTTCTAAAAATCCTGACTCCTTGTTCAGTCACAAATCTCTCAGATATTTTCTAAAAGTTGCGCCACAATATTAGGAGAGTACAAATTACTAGGTATATCCTTGACTATTTTTGATGAATATGGTAAAGAAGCAACTTTCCTCAAATTCTCTGTCTGAAACAACCACTACGCCAAAATTAGATTACGACTTGGTTATTGTTGGTGGGGGTATTGCTGGCACTGCTCTTGCTTGCGCCCTAAAAAATTCTGGGTTAAAAGTGGCATTAGTTGAGACTAAACCTAAATCTGTAGTTGCAGCGAAGAAACTTGCTTATAATCTTTCGGTAATGTCTGGCAGAATATTGGATGGTATTGGAGTCTGGCAAAAAATTTTGCCTAAAATCAGTACATATCGACAAATCAGTCTTTCTGATGGTAACTATCCCCGCACTGTCCAATTTTATCCTGATGATTTGGCTGCCACTGGCAAAAAACCAACCTCAAAGGAAGGACTGGGGTATGTGGGAGAACATCAAGTCATGCTGACGGCAATGCAAGAATTTTTGGCGGACTCTGAGCAACTTACCTGGTTATGTCCGACAGAAGTTTTACAGGTAAATTATCAATCTGATTTTGTAGAAGTTGAACTGAAACGCAAGGATACAGATAATTTATCTGGTGAGGGAAAAACTTTTACCGTTCGGTCTAAGTTAGTCATAGGAGCGGATGGAGCGAGGTCTCCTATTCGTGAAACTGCTGGTATTGGTACTCATGGTTGGAAATATTGGCAGTCTTGTGTGGCAATGACAATAAAAACAGAAAAGTCTCACAATAATATTGCTTTTGAGAGATTTTGGCCAAGTGGTCCGATGGGGGTGTTGCCGTTACCGGGAAATCGTTGTCAGGTGGTTTGGACGGCTCCTCATGCTGAGGCAAAGGCGTTGCAGGCGTTAGATAAAGACGAATTTTTGGCAAAATTGGAGTATCGCACTGCTGGTTTATTGGGTAAGTTGGAGTTGTTGAGCGATCGCTACGTTTTTCCGGTACAGTTGATGCAGAGCGATCGCTATGTTCAACATCGTCTAGCTTTGATAGGGGATGCTGCTCACTGTTGTCATCCGGTAGGGGGTCAAGGTTTGAATATGGGTATTCGAGATGTGGGGGCGATCGCTGAAGTTATTAAAGCTGCTCATCAACAAGGTGAGGATATTGGGGATATTAGGGTATTGAAGCGTTATGAAGGTTGGCGGAGGAAGGAGAATTTAGTAATTTTAGGGGTTACTGATTTTCTGGATAGAATGTTTTCTGGTACTTTGTTGCCTATAGTGGCGGTTCGTCGTTTAGGTTTATGGGGGATGGGAATAGTTCCGATGTTTAAATCTTTAGCTTTGCGGGTGATGACTGGTTTATTTGGTCGTCATCCAGAATTAGCTCAGATATTGTCAGTTAAGTAGATATGTAATAATAGATAATGTAGAGATGTTATATGGAACTTCTCTACATTAGGTTGACTTTTTTCATAGTCTATTTATAAATTGGGAGTATTAGTCCCAAGATTATTATATCTTTACCGAATTTTCATAAAACTTTTGGCAATCTTTACCCAATCTTCATATAAATATAAAGTAAATAGCATAGAATAAAGACATTAAGGTAATAAGCGCTGCTGCTACTTGTACTTGGATGGCACTAAGGACAAAAGTAGCGCTCTTTTTAAATAAGAGTTACATAAATCATTGTTGTAATTATTTTCTACTTTAGACTTTTATGGATCAAAGATAGATATTTGATGGGCTAAAGTCCTACTGCAAAGAAAAACTTTTGATTGCTCATTATCCGCACATCGTATAATTGTAACTCATCAATAACTTGTGAGTAAAAGTAAGATTCTATTAGTGTAATTCTAGCTGAGTAAAAGCAATAAATATAACAAAATTATTATGTAGGTATTAACCCTTCAATACCTAAATATGAAACGCTTCTAATAGGAAAAAATGCAAGCGAGTTAGTCTCAAGTACGGTTCAAGTAACTAAGTATTATTTGACTTAAGAAATAGGAAGATTGATAGTAATCTTCCTATTCTAGGATATTTAAAATTTACACGATCGGCTTCTACTTACTTAAATTAATTCAAAAACCCTGTACTTGTAAGCTATACAAAATATAGCTATAGGAGTAAGTAGAAGGGTTAAAGACAAAGTGAAAGTAGATAAGGTAATAAGCGCTGCTCCTACTTGGGTTATTTCTAACACAATGGAAGCAGCGATTTGAGTTGTATCTTTCATTGGATGGCATTTCTATCTGACTACATCTATAAATCTAGCTAACACCACTTAAGTATTGCAACCCTTTTTCCGGAACTTTACTGAATCTTTAAAAAACCCTCCTGGAATTTCACTCAATTCAATGGTGTTTCAGCAGAGATATTTTATCAAAAACTTGTAATTTTTTTTACATTCAACCAAGTATTTACGATTAAGCCCATTACTATCTCACACCTACGATATCGATCGTACCTACGCTATATGTATTAAAAATGAAGAAAAAAGGATTTATATAGATTTCCAACCAGAATTCCACTGATCGTACCGAAAAATCAAGTAATGTTACCCAGGGATTTATACCGAGTGAAAACAGAATTTTCTCGCTAAGATAATAAGTTATGCAAAGTATGTACAAAGTAATTGACAAATAGTCGGTAATCTGGTATTTACACAAAATTCACTCAGGTGTCACATATATATATAGAAATCATTTTTGATTAACTAAGACAGGACTTACGCAAAGCTACTATGTATAGAGTTCAAAAACTATAACGATATAGTTTTTACGCTATATGTGTGGTCTCTGCGTAAGTCCTATAAATAAGAGAAACTATCATGGCTAATACCAGTAATTTCCGTCAAGCAATGCGTGAGGCTCAAGGCCAATCCTTAGTTAGCCCTAATGTCATTGCTAATGCTTTACCTTTTGTAGGGGGTGGCCTAGTCCTCACAGCAGTAGGTACATTTAGTTAACTAAGAGTCTTAACCTCTAACCCAGGTATATTTATGAATACCTTCTGGGTAGCCCTCATAGCAGAATTAGTCGTATTTTTTGTTGCTCGTGGAATTGCGGAAAAGGGCAATAACAATGTAGCTCTACCTTTATTGGCTACTTATAGCTTGCTATCCGGATATACTCTGAGTGGTTTAGTATATGTAGCTTTAAGTACCCAAGAAGTAGGTCTTGAGGGAGTAGGTTTTGCTGCCCTGGGTTGTGGTGTCACCTTTATTGCAGCTCGTCAAATAGGCTCAAATTTGTCTGAAGAAGATGGCATGGCCTTGACAAAAACTGTGAGCCTGGGAATAATGGCTCTATTAGTGGCAGTTGTCGGCCAAGTTATTTTTAGCTTTTTCGGTATTTATACAGCAGGTTGGTTAGAAATAGCTATTTCTGGGATTGGTGTATTTTTATTTGCTGGTGCTGCAGTAGTAGATTTCTACATTTTGCCCCGTACTTATCGCGACGATCAGTATATTCCGGCAGCTCTCTCAATGTGTTTAACCTATATCAACCTATTTATCTTTATTCTGCAACTTATAATTGCAATTAGTGGTGGTGGTCGCGACTAGGTTATTAATAGCAGTAAGTAGTTGATGAGTGGGGTTTGGTTACTAAACCCCTACTTTTAGTATTTTCCCTAAAACTTAGAACTTTCTAGCCTACCTCCAAATATATCTAGGGGGGCGCTTAATACAACAACAAACAAAAACTTTTTTGATTAGGAGGCGATCGCCATGGAAGTATTAGACATTAAACGAAAAATAGAAAATTTGTCTTCTCGCCTGAGAACAACCCAGGACTATCTTTGACATTCCCGCACTAAAAGCAAAAATCCAAGATTTAGAACAAATTGCAGCTCAACCGGAATTTTGGGATGACCAAACGACCGCACAAAATACTCTGCAAGAACTTAACGATCTGAAATCCCATCTCCAGCAATATCAACAATGGCAAAATAATCTGGAAGATACTAGGGCGATCGTTGAGTTATTGGAACTAGAAACAGATGAATCTTTGCTTGCAGAAGCGAATTTGACAATTTCTAGTCTCAACCGCAAGTTAGAGCAATGGGAGTTGCAGTAATTATTATTTGGTTTCTATCACCAAAATGGGGCAGTTGTAACTATTAATGCTGGTGCAAGAGGTACAGATGCTCAAGATTGGGCAGAGATGTTGCTGCGGATGTATACCCGGTGGGGAGAAGACCATAAATCTTCTAGGGTGTTGGTCAATGCGTAATGCTTTTGTCTCAAATATCTATGAAAAAAATATAATTGTATGGTTTATAAATATTGAAGAGCATTACCTAATCACCAACCCCATATTTAGACTTAACTGTGGAGTTTAGAATTTGACTCTGGTAAGGGGAGTTTAGTTTCAGTTTCCGCTCCTAACAAAATGATGCCTATAGTTCTTTTTTTCAAGGTTGCCATCCAATTTTGGATTTTCCTCTTTTTTTCCTGAAAAAATGAATTGAAGCTAAATTTATTCAACTGGTAGAAAGTATTCAATAAAAAGTTAGAAAGCATATTACAGGGTCTCCTCTTGGATTGCACAATAAAACAATTGATCTGATGGTAGTTATGCGCCCAATTAGTTAATTTATCTGTCAAATTACTCAACAACAGGAAATATTTCTGTAATACCAATTTGAAAAAATAATGTTACTTAATAATTATGATTAACATACTTTTAGAGGAGATATCTCTTGGACAAAAAAGATAATTTCCGACCTAATATCAAGTAACATTAATTAACCGCAATGTAGGGACGTTGCATGCAACGTCCCTACGAAGTTGTGGAAAGATTGTTTATTACATTTATTTAATGAGACATGATATAAGAAATGGTATTGAAGCCATTTATTCTGACTTCTTACTCTCCTACCTAACTCCTAATAGACTTGTCCATAAAAGAGGTAGTAGCTAGGGAAGTTGCATGGAACGGAAGTACATATTAGGTGGAAATAATTGATTGTTTCTGTACGATAATTGATTTTATTTTTTATTATTGGAGATGTCTAATAAATAGCCTATATATATCTAGAATTATCTACTTTCCATAGAAAGTCTCTACAAAAATATTAACTGACTTATATTAATAGGTTTTGGAATTACACTTGACTGTGGATTTTGGAGTTTAACTGTAGTAAGGGGAGTTAGGTTTCGGTTTCCACTCCCAACAAAATAATGCCTACAGTTCTTTTTTTCAAGATTGCCATCGAATTTTGGGTTTTACCCTTTTTTTCCTGAAAAAATGAATTGAAGCTAAATATGTTCAACTGGTAGAAACTATTCAATAAAAATGAATTGAAACTAAATATGTTCAAATGATAAAAACTATTTAATAAAAATGAAGAAAGCATTCTGATAGGGTATCCTCTTAGATATGTACCCAATTAATTAATCTATTATTTATTATTACTGAACAACAGTATTTATGTCAAGAACTTAACAATTTATTTCATCAAATCTTCATAAAATAAACAAATCTTTCCTGAATCTTTACTGAATCTTCATATATTGAAAGTCTTTATCTGGTTTTGAATTGAGGTAATATTAATACCATGTACGGTTGAATAGTTATTATTTTGCTTCTTGCATCACCTGATTTTAGGTGTTTTTTATAGCAATGGCCATTACCAGCGCGGACATTCTCGCAACTCTCAAATCTAGTCCGTGTTGCGAATTTAACTTCTGACTTCAGCTATATATCCCACCTAAAACCTGCCACTTTCTATTTAACACCTTTTTCAACCAGCTTTCTGAAAAGATGTCACTTTTTCCTGTTTTTTCAGCTTGACTGGAATCTGAATTACAAATTCACACCCCTCTCCTAATGCAGGATTACACTGAATATTTCCTCCATGTTTTTCGACAATAATTTTATAACTAATTGCTAACCCTAAACCTGTGCCTTTACCCACAGGTTTAGTTGTAAAAAATGGGTCAAAAATTTGTTTAGATATTTGCTCATTCATACCTAAGCCATTGTCACCAATCCGAATACATATAAAATTATTATCTACAATTTCTGTACTAATTGAAATAGTAGGTTTTTTGAGTTTTTCCCGATGGTTTTGTTTTGCTAAATCAAGTATTTGGTTGGAGTTTTTATTACTATTTACAACCCAATATTTTCGAGAATTGCCTAAATTTTCTAGAGAAGTTTGCCGATTGTTATTGGTAATTTTTGAACTGATATTTAAAGTGGTTTTGCTATGAATGTGAGACCACTTTTTCATATCTAAAACTGTATGACTTAGCTGTTTATTTTGAGCTATCCAACTATTCGATAAAATGGATATTTCTAAAGAATCAATCGCGTTATTCAAAACATTCATAAATACCTGATTCAGGTGTCCTGGATAACATTCAACTAACGGCAAATCTCCGTAGTTTTTAATAATTTGAATCTCCTCGGATTTTATCCCTGTTGCTAATCCGGTTACTAAATTTAATCGATTCTTTAAAATTAGCAATGTACTGTTAATCCCATCATGAATATTTACTAATTTTTTTTCTGATTCATCTAATCTGGCAAAATTACGCAAAGATAAAATTATGGAACGAATACGTTCTGCTCCACTTTGCATTGAAGACATAATTTTTGGTAAATCTTCCTTGACAAAACCTAGCTCTATTTCTTCTATATGAGATTGAATTTCTGCATCAGGAGTAGGATAATTCTGTTGATAAAGATCGATCAATTCTAGTATATCTTTGATGTATTGATTACTATAGCTAATATTGCCGTAGATAAAACTAATTGGATTATTAATTTCATGGGCAATACCTGCTACCAACTGACCTAAACTAGACATTTTTTCTGTTTGAATTAACTGAGCTTGAGTTTGTCTCAATTCCTTGAGCACCGTTTCTAGTTGTTCCGCTTTATTCCTTTCTCTTGCTTCTGACTTGCGCAGAGCAATTTCAGCTTTTTTGCGATCGCTAATATCTCGTGCAAATATACATTGATATTCTTTACCTTTGAATTCCAAATGATTAAGAGTTATTTCTACTGGAAATTTCTTATTGTGTTTATTGAAATGATAAGCTTCTATTTTCAGGTGACCGCATTTTTTTAATAAATTCCAATGCAGAGACCATGAATTTTTAGGAAAATCTGAGTTTATCTCATGGATCGTCATCGATAGCAGTTCTTCTGGAGAATATCCTAAAGAATGACAAGCTGCATCATTGACATATATTAACTTTCCATCTTTAGCTATCCAGAAAATTGCATCAGCAGAACGTTCTATTGCAAACTGACTCAGTTGTAGTTTTTCCTTAACTTGCACTTGTTCTTTAACAGTTTGACGCAACTTATTGTTTAACCAAGTTAGAGCTCTAGTACGATTTTCGACTCGTTGTTCTAACAACCCATTTACGGTCTGAACTAATTTTTCTGCTTGTTGTCGGCGTTGAATTTCTGATGCTAATTCAGCATTTACTAACTGTAATTGATTTGGACTAGGAATAGTTAATGCTGTGGGAATTAATAATACTATTATACTGGCAATTAATATAGAAATAATTGCAGTAACAGCTTGAAGTAAACCTGAAAGCAAATCACTGGGATACCACAAACTCCAAGTTTCTATTAGATGGGTTGTGGCGTAGGATAATATACAAATTGCTAGGATAGGAATTATCCAACTTCTTTCTATATCCTGTCGCTTGTGAATAAAATAGATGATTAAAGCTGCAATTGAATAAAAAGCAAAAGTTATTAAGATATTTGAAGTAGTCTGTAGCCAGACTAATTGAGGTGGGTCTCTCCAGCAATCTCCTACCTGAAGTAGGAGTGTTCGATCTAAATTGTTTAAAAAAAAGTATCTTAACATTGTTAAATTAATTAGTTTGTTTGTTTTTAAATTTTTTGTTGTGTTTATATTAACATAATTAAATTATTATTACGGCCATTTTATATTTTTTCAGAAATATTAATAATTCTTGAGATTTGCTAGATTTTATTTATAAGTGAATTATCTAAACATGATATAAGAGGATACAAATTTGGACTTTTTTGACAACATATCAGGAATTTATCCGGATTTAAAACCTACTTTTAGCCGCGAATAAAGTAATATTATGTCCGGTTATATCATGTCCGGTTGAACAGTTATAAATAACAAGGGAGGAGTCAGGAGTCAGTAGTCAGAAGTCAGGAGGGAAGAAACAAGAAAGAAGAAGGAAAAGGAAAAGGAAGAAGAGGAGAAGAAGGAGAAAGTTTTTTGGTCGCGTAAGCGGAACGGAGTTCTATCGCTAATTATCCGGACATGATATTACAGCGGTTTTCCTGCGCGGTAGACCACAGACGTTGCATAACAAAAATGCGTTTCATGTCGCGCAGCGTTTCGGCTGTCGCCGACTTGAATTGCGGAGCTTTGCGTCAGCAAAACGTCCCTACAAGGTTTTGGTTATGGCGATGTGGTTCATCAAGAGCGAAAAGCGCTGTAGATAGTAATAAATTCAAAGATTACTTTTCTTTTAACTTTTGACGAGAAAACAAGGTCTCAAGCCTCCCCTTTCAAGGGGATGAAAAAAATATTCGCCATACGTATTTCAATCCCAATGCTTCAGCCAGAGGTACTGTTAACGCAGTTCCTCCGATAGAAGGCTAACTGATAACTGAAATGACTTTTAACTGCACTGAAGTAATTCCTTGGTTTGAAAAATTACTTCACTGCCAAATACTGCCCTAAATAAAAATCTCCTCTTGATTTCAATTAACCTGATTAATCACTGACCAAGCTCGCAATACTTCTGCAACACTCCATGCTTGAGCAATACAACCACGAGGTGTCATCGGTTCATTGCCATCAAAAATTTCACTGATACTACCAACACCATGCACCATTAAATGCTCTGTCATTGGTTTCAATAACTCCTCAGCTTTTGCTGGATTATTATAAATTCGTAAATGTGCTATAGCATAAGCACCTATCAACCAACCCCAAACAGTACCCTGATGATAAGCACCATCACGTTGATAAATATCTCCCCCATAAACTCCCTTGTACTCTGGAGCGTCGCTAGCAAGACTGCGTAACCCATAAGGAGTTAATAACTTGTGAGTGCATATATCCATCACCTGTTTTTCTTGCTCTGGTGTGAGAAGGGGAGCGTAACTATATTTACCCATTCGTGGCAATGATAAAGCAAATATTTGATTCGGTCGCAAAGAAGCATCATTACCATTAGGTGTATCTATAACATCGTAGCAATAACCACCCTCCTGATTCCAGAAACGAGCAAAACCCTTTTCCTTAATTAACCTTGCTAATCTTTCATAATCTAAATTATCTTTACCCAACTTTTGGGCAAACTTATCCATGATTTGTAAAGCATTGTACCACAAAGCACTGATTTCAATCGGTTTACCAATACGCGGTGTCACTACCCAATCATCTACTTTGGCATCCATCCAAGTAATCTGTGAACCTGCTTCTCCGGCATAAATTAAGCCATCATCAGTATCTAACTGAATATTATAGCGAGTACCTCGGCGATAATAGTCAATGATTTCTGCTAAAATTGGAAATAATTCTACTAACAGTTTGCGATCGCCTGTAGCTTCATAGTATGCACGAACTGCTTCAAAATACCAAAGTGTGGCATCTACAGTATTATAATCTGGTGTAGTACTACCGTCGGGGAAGCGGTTTGGCAACATTCCTTGGTCAACATACTCAGCAAAGGTGAGCAGAATAGACCGGGCGACATCAAATTGTTTTGTACAAATAGTTAAACCAGGTAAACTAATCATTGTGTCGCGACCCCAGTCTTCAAACCAATGATAACCTGCAAGGATAGTTTTGCCGTATGGATGTTGGCGGGATTTGCGATCGACAATAAATTGGTTAGCTGCTAATACTAATTGGTTTATCCAGTCTGGAGTCGGTTTTGCAGTAGGTTGATCTTTTGTCTGGGTAAATGATTTCCAGAATTTAATGACTGGATTTTTTACTTCTGACTTAGGTGCTTCGACAGTGGCAAATTTTTGGATTATTTGTTGTTCGTAATTATGATGAAAAGCTAGTTCTCTCTCGCCATTAGTAGTAGCATTTTCTTTTGTGCTGGCAACTATAGTTAGAGATTTACCTACTTCTAATTGAGCATTAAATGTGACAGCGTGTAGGTGGTCTTCTAATTCCTGTTGTCCTCGATATTTTTCTACTGCTAGGTTAAACCCGTAATACCAATCGTTAGCAGGTGTAGATACTAGGTTTTTGTCGTCTATTTGAGGATATGTCAGTAAGTATAGAGGGGTAGCTTTCGGAAAAGCTTGTACACATACTCCTTTGTTAGTTTTGTTGATGTCGATTTTCCAATCGCTGGCGTTGGTATTATGATGATGATCCCGATAGTTGATTAATCCTTTGATGGCTAAGTTTAATGGTTGGCTACCACTAAGAAAGTTATAGTGTATGTAAGTTGTGTTTTCTCCTTGCTCCATCCATATTCGTTTCTCTAATACCACGTCTGCAAATGTAAATTTCCATACTGGTATTGTTCCTTCCAGATGGAAGCTTTCTATTTGTTGATAACCTTCTGGATTTATTGTTCCATCCGCCCAACGATTACAATATAGGGGGTAGTCTCGATCTTTATATCCAGCAGTTTCGTCTAATTTTGTTAGCAGTAAAGTACGTCCTAATGGGGGTTGGAGAGCTGCTATTAGTAGTCCGTGATAGCGACGGGTTAGGAGGTTGGTTATTGTACCGGAGGCGTAACCCCCTATTCCATTTGTGACTAACCATTCCTGTGATTCAGCTACCTTGAGGTTACTACATTTTTCTCGTTCAAAACTGATGACCATAAAGATATTACTTACAATATATATTTGTTCAAGGCGTTTCGTTGTCACCCGATTTCTTTATACCATATCGATATGATTGAGCTAATATATCCAGGATTTTTTCCGTTTTTAATTTGAGCGATCGCTTAATCCTGAATATTCTTTCTAGTATTTTAAACTTTGTTGATTTAATAGTCATGTATAGTTACGAGTTACTACCAATAACTTTAGTATATCAGAATTTTTTGGGTGCTTCACAGAATGATAGCCTGGTCATTTCTTGCGATTTTAGCGATCGCTTCCTTTGCTTTTGGGAGTTTCACAGAATGAAAAATTCTAGTCGTTGCTCAAATTTGGCTTTTGATTTGAGCGATCGCTTCCTTTACCTTCATAATTGAATTCCGCTTTTTTGCAGTTGAATAAAAAATCATGCGCACAGACGAACAACCCCTACCACTAAATTCACTATATCACGATAAGTAACTTTTTGCTACCCTTTCTACTTAATTTTTGAAGCTTAACAAAATGATAATTCTGGTTATTTTTTAGATGTTGGCGGGTGATATTGGCGATCGCTTGGTTTTTGGAGCTTCACCGAAAAATGGGGTTTGAAGCCCTTCTAGGGCGATTTTTAAATTGGTTTTTCTTCAATAACTATGTTATCATATTGTTAGTTTAAAGTCATACTATGAAAGCTAGATTTAAGTACCGTATCTATCCAACACCGGGACAAAAATACCGATTAGCAAAGCTATTTGGTTGTGTCCGTGTTGTCTGGAATGATAGTCTAGCTTGGTGCCCGTGAAAAATACAAATTAGGAGAGAAGAAACCTGGTAACTCTGAACTACAAAAACAGTTTATTACTCAAGCTAAAAAGGCGGAGGATAGAGAATGGTTATCAGAGGTTTCAGTTGTACCATTACAGCAATCATTGAATGATTTAAACCAAGCTTATCAAAACTTTTTCAGTTCGACAAAAGGCCAGAGAAAAGGCCAAGCCATAAAACCTCCCAAATTTAAAACCAGGAAATCACGCGCAGACTGCCAGATTTACCTTGAGGGGGTTTAAAGTACACCAAGATAAAGTTTATTTAGCCAAGATTGGAAAGCTGAAAGTAGCCTGCTATGCGAAAACTACCTAGTGAGCCTAGCTCAGTAACAGTAATTAAAGATTCAGCTAATAGATATTTTCTTAGTTTTGTAGTAGAAATACAACCAGAAACTTTACCAAAAACTGATAATTCAGTAGGCATAGATTTAGGTATTAAAACTTTTGCAACATTTAGCAATGGTACAAAGATTGATGCACCAAAACCATTGAAAAAACGGATTAAGAAGTATCGAAAGTTAAGTAAGTCATTATCTAATAAAACTCAAGGGTCTAAAAGGTATGAAAAAGCACGGGCTAGAGTTGCTAAGTTTCATGGTAAATTAAAAGATACGCTTGACAGATTTTCTACATAAATTATCTACTAAAATAATTCGTGAAAACCAAACAGTTGTTTTAGAGGTATGACAATGTTTCTGGCATGGTAAAAAACCGCAAATTATCCAGAGCTATATCTGATGCGCGGTTGGCGACAATTTAGAACTTTCTTAGAAGGAAAAGCACAAAAGTATGGTCGTGATTTGAGAGTAATTAGTCGTTGGGAGGCGACGACTCAAAAATGCTCATGTTGTGGTTTTCGTGGAGGCAAATTAGACCTTCAAGTGCGAGAATGGGAATGCCTTAATTGTGGTGCCAAACACGACAGAGACGAGAATGCAGCAATAAATATATTAGTCGC
>NZ_JAAHGT010000939.1 GCF_010672385.1 Okeania sp. SIO2F4 | reverse complement strand
GTGACCCGATGCGAGATGCAATTAGAGATGGTTTAGGTTTATGGGGACCTTCAGAATTACCAACTCTTCGCAAATTTAAAACTCAAAATTAATTTATCAGACATTTTTATAGTGGTGAGCTAGAAATCTCTAGGTTTTAGGGAACAAGTAACAGGGAATAGGAAACAGAAAATGAGGAATGCTATATCTTAACCCAATGGTTTGTAGCTAGAAAGTTTTATTTATTCTTGTTAGTTTTCTGGTTTTTTTGCAAGTCTATCTAAGGAAATCTAAGCAAATTTTGGCATTGTAAGTACCTACATAAAATTTATAGTGAATTTCATCTCAGTTAGGTACAATACTAGCAGGCAAGATGCCCGCACTACAGATTTGCTTCTCTCAACTAGGAAATTTATTTGGCACGACTACTTAAATATTTATGGAAGTACAATTTCGCGAATTTAATCCTTTTGATGTTTGGATTTGGTTAGAGTTTAGCACTGTTCCTTCTATGGCAGAAAAGCATTACATAGAAGAACTATTTGATTCATGGTTTTTATTAGGAAAATTGGGTGGGTTTAATGCTGAAAATTTACAAGTTCAAGAAGTAGGAATAGAGATTAGTTATATGGAATATAGTCAGGATGTGGCTAGTCAAAGTATGATGGCTGTTATGCACAATATGGGAGATGTAGAATATGAAGGATTATGGGGTCGTTGTTGGTTTGATTTGGGAACTAGCGATGCTTTAGCAATTGATATTTTGGTGAATAGTTTTGAACAATTAAGTGAAGATTTGGTCAAGATAGAAAAACTGATTATTGGCGGTCAAAATGAAGATTGGCTTGTACCAGAAAATAAGTATGAACAGGGTTTTTATGATGACAATTAATGGTACTTTCCTTTTTTTATATTCAGCAATTTACTTGTAAATTATGAATAAATAATTTAGCTAAGAAGGCAGTTGGATGGCTGACATAATACCAGTTTAAAAAAATACTGCTACATTGATTTTTTTGTAGTAGTTAGAAGCAACCTTAGTTTTGTTTCTAGGAGAAAATAGTTTTTCCAACTCCCCCAGGACCTAAAGACTTTGCATACAACTTTCCTACTTACTCCCACACTGTAACTATCTTTGTTGAATTTGATATAAACTAATAATTGAGAAGATAATTATGTAGATAGGAGCAGATTTCAATAATTAACAATTAACAATTAACAATTAACAATTAATAATTAATAATTAATAATTACCTCTTCTTAAAACAGATAGGATTGGTTAAAAGGAAATTTTTTTCTTTTTTTATCCTTGAAATGAGAGGCTTTAAACCTTAATTTTTCGGTAAGTAGTAATGAAAATTATTTCCACATCTCATTTGTCTCTGTAGCTTATCCTATCAAGGAGATAGAACTAAATAATAGGAAATTAATTTTGCCCAGGTACTTAGCTTGCTTTTGTGCAGAAGTATAATTAGGTTTAATTGAAAATTTAAAAAAGGTAGTTATAACAAATCTCACTCATGGCAAGCTATAGATCCTTAAAAAAGGTATTATACTATTTTGTTTATATGAGAAAATTATGAATAAAAAGAATAAAATTAGAGTGCTAGCTTTGGGATTGATTAGAGATGGCGATCGCCTGTTTATTTCTCAAGGTTATGACTCTATAAAACAGGAAACTTTCTATCGAGTTATGGGTGGGGGTGTTGATTTTGGAGAGTATAGTCGTGATGCTTTACACAGAGAGTTTAAAGAGGAGATTGAAGCTGAGTTGACTAATATTAAATATTTGGGGTGTCTGGAAAATATCTTTATGTTTAATGGAGAGGAAAGACATGAGTTAATTCAATTATATAAATGTGATTTTGCTGACCCAAAGTTTTATCAAATAGAGGAGTTAACTTTTTGGGAAAAGGAACGAAAAAAAACGGCGCTTTGGGTTTCGATAGATAGATTTAAGTCTGGAGAATTGAAAATAGTTCCAGAAAATTTTTTAGAATTCTGTGATTAGGAGGATAATTATACCGTTTCACGGAAGTTAAAAGTCAAAAGTCAAAAGTCATGCATCGAGTGCGTAATTCTGAGGTCCCCATTTCCTGCGGAAACGATCCCCGAATAGAATGTAAGACGCACATCTGACAGTTAAAAGTAAGATTTTATAGGCTAAAAACTTTGAAGCGCTCAGTAATTTCAGAAAATTATTTCACATTTCACTATAAGATAAGTAGTGTAGCCTAAGTTGATGAAATTGGTATAAAAATGGAGATTAATATTCCTGATATCGTGGCAGAGGTAAAAGCAGCATTTGAACAATATGAAGCTGCTTTGATTAGTAATAATGTGGATGTTTTAGATGAATTATTTTGGCATAATCCCCACACCATTCGTTATGGAGTAAATGAAAATATCTATGGATATGAGGCAATATCAGCTTTTAGGAAAGGGCGTGGAAAAATTAATTTAGAGCGAGTATTAATGAATACTGTTATTACGACTTATGGTAAATATTTTGCCACAGCAAATACTGAATTTCAGCGTCAAGAAACTGGAAAAATTGGTAGGCAAAGTCAAACTTGGATGCCTACTTCTATTGGTTGGCGAATTGTGAGTCCTCATGTTTCTTTTTTAGGGTAATTAGTTCCTCAGCTATTAGCTTTCTCTTCCCAAACTATTCTCCCTGTTGTCTATCATTTATAGCAGTTTTATATGTTAAGTTGGAAATATTTAATATTTATCATTTATCAGAACATAGGATTGGGGATTCAAACCTGCCAAAATTTGCGGACTACTAATTTTTAAGATATAGTGAGTTTTGCTAAACTTGGGGTTTGAAAAATTTAACAGTTAATTGATGACTGATAATAATAAACTATGTAGAATTTAGTAGTTTTGGAGACAAAAAATATAGTTCTTTTTGATTTTAATTACCTGAATTACCAATTGCTATATTTATAAGTATTTGACTGGATATGATATTAAGTATGAATGTAGGTTTAAAAGATAAAAAGTATTTTCAAAACCATAATAAATTCCAAAATAATGCTGAATCAAGTGACGCAAAAAAGAGTTATCAAGAATTATTTAATCCAGAAAAATATGATATTGATACTATTAATAAGCTAGCAGAAAGTTATTACAATCAAGGAAATTTTACAGAAGCGATCGCTCTTTGTCACAAAGCATTAAAAAAACAGGCAAATTTTGCTCCAGTCTACAAAACTTTGGGAAACATCCTGCAAGCACAAAATAAAATAGATGCTGCTATTCGTGCTTATTCATTGGCAATAAAAATTAATCCTAATTTTTTTGAAGCTCTTGTCAATTTGGCGAGTATGTTTTATAAAAAAGGGCAAATTGATGCAGCAATGATTAATTATAGAAAAGCAATTAAAATCAAACCAGATCTAGCAGTAGCTTATTGGAATTTAGGCAAGGTTTTGGAGCAAGAGGGCAGATTTTATGAGGCATTTTTTTTTCAAGAAAAAGCTCTAGAAATTCAGCCTAGTTTAGTCGATCATACTCAAAATAATCATCAAGATAGTCATTTTCAAAAGTGGCATAATCTAGAGAGTTAAATCAGTTATCAGTTATCAGTTATCAGCAATTAATAATGAAAAATTACTGCTAGGTTTAAGGAAGGGTAGTTCGGCAGTAATTTTTTATCTTCTCTCAATTTATAAATTGCTTTTCCCCCTTTTGTTTCTTCTTTGTTGTTTAGTCATCAAAAAGTAGTTTAGCCAAATTTTTTTTCCTTATTATAGCAAGCTATAAAAAAGAATGTT
>NZ_JAAHGT010000938.1 GCF_010672385.1 Okeania sp. SIO2F4 | reverse complement strand
CTGTGTTCGCTTATAGATCAATCAACTAAGGATTTATATAGACCTTTTTCCGCAGCTTTGGTTAATAAACCAGGTGATATGTCAATGAAAAGTTAAATCCAGCAGGATTAACTTACACAAATCAAGCCAAACAAGATGAAAATGGGATATTTACCTAGTGGTCAATAGTCTAAGTCTGGGTTAAACAAATCTTGGCACTTATGCTCCCTTTGGTCAATTCTTTAATATACTAGGTGCTGTTGCCGAAAAAGCTTTTCATGTCGCGAAGCGAAATCCTAGACTTATAGAGTGTAGACCAAATTATACATCTCAATTACTTTCTGATCGTATCGGAAATTGTTTTTACAGATTGCAGTATCAGAGAATATAAGGTACTGGTTTCCATACTTGTCCAACATCTGTCTCATACATATCTGCCTAACTATCGTAGTTTTCAACCAAACTCATCAAAATTTTGACTTGGGACGATCCGCTTCAACCACTCGTTTACTTCTTGCTTAGACATTCTTTTCCTATTCAATATTCCATTAAATCAATGGTATACATTCTAGCTTGATGAAATCCCAAGATTTTGTGTTATTCCTAATTGGTAGAAATACTCAAACATTTTAGTTGGCTGTTAATTCACTAACTCAAGTTTTGAGATGTTTATGTCCCTCAAAGATTAATTGCTGCATTTAGCAAGGCCAATATTTTTATTAGTTGAGATTTATATTTGAAGATATAAATTTTGATACTAATGGCTCATCTTAAGATATACTAATATCATAAAATTTTTTTTGTGGAAAAAAGGTAGGTTGATGTTATGGAATTAGCAATGCTATTGGCAAAATTGCCAGAAGCTTACTCAGTTTTTGATCCGTTAGTTGATGTTTTACCAGTAATTCCTGTTTTCTTCTTGTTGCTAGCTTTTGTATGGCAAGCAGCAGTAGGTTTCAGATAAAAATTAAATCTCTAAATATAGCTATTAGCTTCCTTTCTAATCTAAATTATTAGCAATATGCTGACATAATAATAATTGGGAAGCTGATAGCTACTAAGTTTGGTAGTTGTAAACAAGTAATGATTTTTGCTACCTACTTTCTGAAAATTTAAGGGATAAACAAACTAATATCCTTACATATTTAGGAATACCCTAAATTTTTCATCTAGAGATAATTTATTTCTCTAGATTGTCTATTTTGGTTGATGTTTGTTTTATTTATTCTCCTTGCTTTAATGCTTTAAAGTAATATCAATTCTCAAAATTGAGTGGAGATTTAGTATAGGGCTTGCTGATTAAATCCAAAATAATTTACATATAAATACTTTAGTCTTTTTTATGCGAAAAAAGTACAAACTTTTTGCTTCCCATGGCTGAGAATGTGAGGATTTTTAGCAAACAAGGGGAGAAAAATTAAGGGGCAATTCTTTCAACTACATCTTCTGTAATTTCTATTTATCCTGACTCGGTCTTCCTGACTCCTGACTTCTACCCTCATCTATAAGACTTATTCAGCAAACCCTGGTATAGGTCGATAGTCATCATAAAAGTAAATGTCAGGAGTACAAAAATAGAAATTTTTGAATTGGTAGAGACCTTAATTGACAGGTTAGGAATATTAGGAATATATTGTTGAATTATCTCTCTAGTTAATTTCGAGAATTGGTATAAGCATTCACCAAGAAAAATGAACAACAAATTTGGAAAGTCACTCCAGACAATTCTTTATTTTGAAATTTCAAGATAGCCCGGTGATTACTAAAATTAGCAAATCTGCTTTTCCCCATATTTTTAATTTTCACTCACTATCTCAATACTCTCTTGGCTTGAAGCTAATAAATAATGACTGAAAACTGACTGCTGAATGCTTGAATATACCACATCAAGAACGATTAGCTATTGTCTTTTGAAAAGCAGGTCTTTCAGAAATTCGTTTAATATATGCCAAAACACTAGGATAGGAACTTAAATCCAACTTTAACATCATAGGAATGTAAGCCAATATTGAACCTACTGCTATATCTGCCACGTTGAATTATTCACCCATTAAATAAGATTGAGTGTCAAAAATTTTATTCAATGGAGTTAATAAACGGGGAGTTTCTTTTTCCCGACTCGCTTCGATAAAAATTCCAGGTCCGAGAGTAGCATTAGCAAACAATACCCACTGAAAAATTTCAGCTTTCTTTTCTAAATAATCAGGCATTTTGCCATATTTTTCTGCAACATATAACAGAATAGTTCCTGACTCCGAAAGTTTAAATTCTCCATCAACAATAGCAGGAACTTTTCCCATCGGATTAATCTCTAAAAAATCTGGTTTGAGATGTTCTCCTGACTGCATATCAAGAGTGATAAATTCATAAGAAGCTTCTATTTCTTCGAGATACCAATGAATAATTGATGCCCGACTACGAACACCCCCCATAAAGTTTTAGCACAACTATATACCTAATCTTAGATAACTGTAATTTTTGCTAGTTTTAAGATATTGAATCAACTGGAAGATTAAAGAACTTTGTGAGTATATTCGTGTTGCTTCACATTATCCTCAGAACTGACAATATTTTCTGCATTTAATATCCGCTTACGCTCTAGAGAATAGTTCAAATCATCACGACGACTTCCTAGAGGAACCAGAGATTTAACTTCAGGATGAATTTTATATGTGCGAGTAGCAGCGATCGCTCTCTCAGCAAAATTATCAGAGAATTGAGCTTCTCGAGGAAAATCTGTAGGCAGTAAAGGTGTATTTCCAGATAATACTGTCCCCAAAGTTGTGCCACAAGCTATTTGATAGGAAGTAGGGATTCCTTTAACTATAGCTTCAAGAGCTGCTGAAGGTATTGGTTCAACAATTTTTACTTGAGAGATTTCACCATCTTCTTTAATAAAGCAGGTTGCTAAACCAATTACTAAATAGTCGTCAGTAGATAAATCTGGGGCATTAGGATAAGCAGTGACAGTTGCCATAGGCTATTGTAATTTTTAGTTCTTAGATACTTAAGTCTTATTTTACCAACTGAGGGAACCAAGTCCTCAAAAAAATTTCATTTTCAAATTGAAGCGTCGCAGCAATTTATGTCAAAATTAATATTATTAAGTTAATCTAGCTCTCATTTTGATAAAAAATGGCAGGTTATGTTGCTTAAAGTATGGCTTGCTGATTAAATTTATAAGCATTTACATATAAAGGTTTTAGCCTTTTTAGGTCTTCAGGAATTATCTTTATTTTCAAATCTTCATGCTAATCCATGTTAGTATTTTGGCCAAGAGTTGGGCAAAAAAAATTACTCCCCTACTCCCCTAATCCTTAAAAAAGACTTTTGAGCGCAAACCCTAAAGTATAGTTCCCATACTAGCCTGGTCAATTTATCAAAATCAAGACTTAAGCAAAGGTACTATATATAGAGTTCAAAAACTATAACGTTATAGTTTTTAGCGCTATATACAGCCTCTCTGCGTAAGTCCTAAAAATAATAAGGACTCGGACTACCAAAATATCTTATAATTTAGATATCTAGACTGGAAAAAAGTCTTCTGATTAATATAGAAAAAAGTTTTTTTCGTTAATTAGGACTGGCTGATTAATTCTCAAAGTATTGACAGATAAAGACAAAAGCATTTTGGGTTGAAAAAAGTGTTGGCTTTTTGCACCGAAAAGCTCAAAAAGCTAGTATTTTGGGTTGACGTGAGGCAGAAAAATTACTCTTACAATTCTTACTCTTACCTCCTCTAAATTCCCATTTTTTTTGAGGGCTGACTCCTACCCGTATTAAAAA
>NZ_JAAHGT010000937.1 GCF_010672385.1 Okeania sp. SIO2F4 | reverse complement strand
TCTCAATATCTTGCAAAAAAGATATTAGCAGAAGACAAAAATAATCTTTTCATCCTTAAATTTGCTGTTGCCATTGGCACTATAGGAGGCACCTGTTTTCGTAATGCAAATTTAACTGATGTTGACTTTAGTCACGCTATTCTTAAAAGCACAAATTTTCGATTTGCTAATGCCACTCGCACATTCTGGCGACAAACCAAATATTTAAAATTTGCCAGAGTCGAATGCACTATATTAGAAGATATAAAAATCAGAGAATTATTAATAACTGGATGGGGAAAAGACCAAGAATATATAGCAGCAAACTTGAGGGGAGCCAATCTTGTAAGTGCGGACCTTAGTAACGCTAATTTAAAACTAGCAGATTTAGGAGAAGCTTCTCTACAAACTGCTTGTTTAAACAATGCAAATTTAACCGAAGTATTGGCAATAGGCACTAATTTTACCACTGCTCAAATGTCAGGAACTTGTTTAGAAGGTTGGAATATCGACCATACAACTATCCTCGATAATGTTGAATCAAAATATATCTATTTATTAGAGGAACCCAAACCAGAAACAGACGATAGAGAACGTCGCCCTAGTAGTGGATATTTTCGAGAGGGAGATTTAACAAAATTATTCCAAGAAGTCGTAAATACTGTGGATTTAATTTTCCGAAATGGCGTTGATTTTAAAGCTTTTATGTCTTCTTTCAAACAGGTACAGGTGGAAAACGAAGGCATCCCGATGAAAATTCAAGGTATGGAAAATAAAGGTGATGGAGTAGTAGTAATTAAAATTGA
Organism: Okeania sp. SIO2F4; assembly: GCF_010672385.1. Lineage (GTDB taxonomy): Bacteria > Cyanobacteriota > Cyanobacteriia > Cyanobacteriales > Microcoleaceae > Trichodesmium. The sequence continues at coordinate 2,992 of NZ_JAAHGT010000937.1, read as the reverse complement.
TGTACCCCCAGAAACGGAGAAAGAAAAAATCCATCGGGAGTTTATGCAATTCTATGATGAAAATTTGAGAGTCCTAGAGGAAAAATATCAGAAAGAGTTGGCAAAAAGAAAAAGAAAAATTACTGTATATCCTCAACAAACTAATGAAAATGAATATCGTATGTTCTTTATGAATCAAATATTCAAAACACAAAATTCTGCTTCTGTTATTGCCAGAGAAAAATTAGTTACTATCAATTTTGAAGGAGGAAATTTTACAACAGGTTTTCCAGTTATCAGAGCTAATATTTGGTCAGAAGGTCATCCTTTACCAATTTCTTTTACCAGTAACTTACCTGCAAATTTAGAACTTCCTCAACTCTATCAAGACTGGAGAAAAAAATATGAACAATTAAGAGAAGGCTGTCGAAATTTAGGCTTGCTTACCAGAATCAAAATCAGGAAAGAGCAGACAACAAATGTGTCTCAAAAAGATATAGAAAGGCGAGTTCATAAAATAATTGGTCAGATTCATGAATTAGAGAAAGAGTGGCGACTTCTCCTCAACAACTGGTTGAACGCCCCAAATTTTAACAAAATAGAAAAGGAATTACGAACCAGATTTAATCCCTCAGATAAAGTCAGGTTAATTATCCAATCTGAAGATATTTTAATACAGCGACTTCCCTGGCATTTATGGAATTTTTGCTCAGATTATCTATTTGCTGAAACTGCTATAGGTTTGCCAGAAGCTAACCGAGTGGAAAAGTTAAATATTGCCAGGGAAAGAATCCGCATCTTAGGAATTTTTGGAGATGACAAAGGAATAAATATTGAGGCAGATAAAAAATATTTGTCTAGTCTCTCCAGGGAAGCCGAAATTGTCTCTTTATTACAACCAAGTCGCCAAAAATTAGATGAAAAATTATGGGATGAAAAAGGTTGGGATATTATTTGTTTTTCTGGTCATAGTGAAAGTGAAGCTGATGGAAGTACTGGATGTTTTTATTTAGGAAATGAAACAACAATAAGAATTGAGGAATTAGAAAATTCCCTGGTAAAAGCTATTAGTAAAGGTCTACAACTAGCCATATTTAATTCTTGCAATGGATTAGGTTTAGCTCAACAATTTGCTCAGTTACATATTCCGGCAATTATTGTCATGCGAGAAGAAGTGCCAGATGTAGTTGCCCAGAAATTTTTGAAGTATTTTCTCCAGTTATTTGCTAGTGGCAAATCTCTATATATTTCTGTGCGAGAAGCGAGGGAAAAATTACAAGTAATGGAAGATAAATTTCCTGGTGCAAGTTGGTTGCCAGTGATTTGCCAAAATTCCGCAGAAATACCTCCTACTTGGCAAAGTTTACAAATTTCTCATTCTAATTTTGAGGGTAGTTTGACAAAATTACTATCACCTATCGAAACTAAACGGTTTAAACTCCTCACATTAAAGCAAAAAAGTCTGCTTCAACAATATTATGAATTGACAAATCTCTCAGAGCTGACTAAATTTGAAACCGAACAAATGGAAAAAATACTTGAAAGAGCAGAATCAGACGATTTACTAAGTTATTGGATTGAAAAAATAGATGGCTTGATTTATGAGGATTTAGGTTTATTTACCGAAGAGAAGCTTGACTATTATGAGAAGCAAAAAACCAGGGGTAAAGAATTTTTTGTTGATTAAGATGTAAGCATTCAGTTGTCACCTATCAGCTATTAAGTTAACTCATTGTCACGTTTATCAAAGTCTTAAATAGGTAGCCCTATAAAATCTGAAACAAGTCTAATGTCATGTTCTGATAATTTAGTCAGGATGTTATAGCTAGGCAAATTAGGTTCATCCCAATAAATATCTTTTTTGTTGGGTTAACCTTTGGGAAGCTACCTAAGTTTCTCAATCAAGTCTACAAGAAACTGTTTTTCTGATTAGACATCTAGCAGACTTGATAATCAGAAGCTAAAGAAATTAATTTCTCAATTAATTCCAAAATTACTTGCTGTAAAAAATACCCTCCCAGAATATTTATATACCTGACCAAGAAACAAAACTGATTTAATTGCTCAAGAACTTTAGGTTTTATCCTCCTCCTCCTTAACTTCTTCCTGAACATCAACCTTAATTTCCTGAACAGAATCATTTCCACTATCTCTTTTATCAACATCCGTCAGAATTTTTATTCCTTGAGGAGTTATTTCAAAATGGAAAAGATACCGACCGTGAATCATGTGAATTGTTGTTAAAGCTCCGATGGAAAAAATTATAACTCCGCAAAGTGGAAAGGTAATTTGCCAGATAGAAAATTGCTGTTTCATAGAATCTTTACCTCAACTTGAGACAGATATATTTATTAGAGGGTTTCTACTGATTTAAGACTTAGCAACCTCTCTATTATCTATGTGGTTTTCTAATCTACCTTTGTGACAGTGGCGATCGCCAATTTATAATTAAACATCTCTTTTTTTCTGACGTAATTGAGCTTTAGAGCAGTTCCCAAAAATCTTTATTTGTAGGTGCATTTTGTTAGAAATATTTTCCATTTACTTCCCCTATCTCCTGAAAAAAATCTCTAATTTATCACAATTTCTAACTACTTTAAAATCTTTACTCTTCTCTACAAGTAGCGATCGCCTTCTTCCATGACTAAAATCAAAAAACAGTTTCCTGCAAGAACGTAAAAGTATAAGTAAAAAAAATAAAATTAACTCTAATTATTTTTTCTACTTATCAAAAAAATCTCTTATTTCGGCTAATTATTACAAAATATTTCACGTACTTGCGTTATTTCAGCGATTTGGTATCATCTAGATACATAGTTTATTGTGCTAATTTTGTATTTAAAAATAATAAATTTTGTCTAAAAAAAGCCACAACCTTCTATTTTTCATTAATCTAGGGTGCAATAATTTATACTCTCTTCACGGATGAATAAATATCAAAAAAACTTATTTTGAACAGGTGTCAGTACTTAAGTAATTATAACTATTGACAAATTTCCTTTTATACTTCCCA
>NZ_JAAHGT010000936.1 GCF_010672385.1 Okeania sp. SIO2F4 | reverse complement strand
TCGAAAGGTTTTAGCGAAGCAGATAACAAAGTTGATAGAAACCGAAGCTTATGCACCAGGAGACCCTGCTTGTCACGGTTATCGTAGTCGTACCCCACGAAATGCCGTGATGTTTGGCCCTCCAGGAATGAGCTATGTTTTCCTTATTTACGGGATGTACCACTGTCTGAATATTGTGACAGATGTAGATGGGGTGCCTAGTGTTGTCTTAATTCGAGCTTTACAATTGGAGTCTGTGCCAGATTGGTTATGGGAGCATATTCCAAAACAAAAATCAAAATCTCAAATTTCTCGTTTGGCTGCCGGACCTGGTAAACTTTGTCGTCTACTTAATATAGACCTGAGTTTGAATGGTTTGCCGTTAGAAGTGGAGCAACCTATGTGGTTGGAACATCGCACTCCCCAATTTCAGCAGGAAAATTTGCGAATAGTACAAACAACTCGTATTGGCATTACAAAAGGAACGGAGTTACCGTGGCGGTGGTATTTGGCTGACTGTGATGCTGTGTCTAAGGAGTGAGGAGTCAGGAGGAGCGAGTCAGGAGTCAGGAGATTTGCTCAAACTACTAGAGCGTCTAGACTAAAATTGTGGGTAAAACCTAACCCCCCAACCCCACAAGTATCCACCCTTGCCCCACGAGTGAAAGGCTGTACTTTACCCACTTCCTTACAGGATAGGGGAGAGGAGGGAGAGGGGGAAGAGGGGGAAGAGAAGAAACCTGCCATTTCTCATATCTAGGACAGAGGTGGCTAAAAGTGAATAAGGCAATTTCACCATTTGCCAACTAATACTAGCTACTTAAACCATCTCCCCACTAATACCATTTCTCAAAAAGAATGCTATACCCGATCGGGTGGGGAAGTGTGGTCCGTGTGGTCCGTGTGGGGAGGTAGGGACGTTGTACAGGCAAAAATGCGTTTCATGTCGCGCAGCGTTTCGCTACACGACATGAAAAACGCGCGTTGTGCGCCAGCTAAACTTCCGTACAACATAAGAATAATAAACATTAACTGGGCTATTATTAGCAAAAAATGATTTCCCCTGTATTAATTACTTAATAACTGAAGTGTTACCTAAGTATAGCAATGCTTTTGGGAATTGGTATAAGTAGTCCCAATTAAGAAATAAAATTGTGTTATCCACTTTTAGCGACCTCTTTGTGGAATGAGTTACCGAAAAATTAAGGTTTAAAGCCTCTCACTCGCCGTGGAGAAAAAGCGGTCGAGGGATGGCGAGGTTTCCGTTCCCTCCGGGACGCTACGCGAACGCTGGCCTCCAATCGACCAAGACAGCGGTCGGAAAGCGGAGCATGACCTAGGATGGGATGGCGAGGTCTCCGTTCCCTCCGGGACGCTACGCGAACTTCGAAGCTTTGCGAAGCGCAAACGCTGGCCTCCAATCGACCAAGACAGCGGTCGGAAAGCGGAGCATGACCTTAGGATGGGATGGCGTTAGCGCAGCTCCTCTGTAAGAGGCAGCTCCTCTGCAAGAGGCAGCGGGTCTGTTAAGAGCGGGTCTCCTCGACATATCCAATCTCCCCTCGAGAACCCAAAAATTCCTTTTAACCAATCCTCAATGTTTTAAGAAGAGGTAATTATTAATTATTAATTATTAATGGCTTTGTTGCATGAAAGTGGCGATATAGCTGCCGCTAGGCTCCGCCAACGCAGATTACTCCCTGAACATTTATTCTGACTCCTGACTCCTTCTTCAATGAGTTTGCTGAACTGGTATTTCAATTACAAATTCTGCCCCTTTTCCTGGTTCTGAATAACAATTAATTTTGCCGTGATGCCGATCTTTAATAATTTGATAGGCGATCGCTAATCCTAAACCTGTTCCTTTACCAACAGGTTTAGTTGTAAAAAATGGGTTAAATAATTTTTCTAGAACATTTGATGGAATTCCACAACCATTATCTGCAATTTTAATTGTTGCCAAGGTTTTATCTGTATTGGTAAAAGTTTGAATCCGAATTTGACTGGGATAGGCATGAATTTCTTCCAAGGTACGAGTTCTATTCTGTTCTTCCAAAGCATCAATTGCATTAGTCAAAATATTCAGAAAAACTTGGTTTAACTGTCCAGAATAACAAGAAATTAATGGCAATTTACCATAATCTTTAATCACTCGAATTTCTGGGCGATTGTTTTGAGTTTTTAAACGATGTTGCAAAATCAACAAAGTTCCATCTAATCCTTGATGGATATCTACTTTTTTAATATCTGCTTCATCAAGTCGAGAAAAGGTTCGCAATGAGGTTACAATTTCTATAATTCGCTCAGTTCCCATCCGCATTGATGTCAACAATTTAGAAAAATCTTCAACTAAGAAATCTAGTTCAATTGCTTCTAATTCATCTTCAATTTCTGGAACAGGATTTGGATAGTGTTGTTGATATAAATTAATTAAATTTAATAACTCTTGGCTATAAGTTTCAGCATGAGTAAGATTGCCATGAATAAAATTTACAGGGTTATTAATTTCATGAGCAATTCCAGCTACCATCTGACTTAAACTTGACATTTTCTCGCTTTGAATTAGACCTAGACTTTTTTGCAGTTCAGCCTCAGCACGATTACGGTTTTCAATTTCAGTGTTTAAATTATGATTTACTAGGGTCAATTCTTGAAGTTTATCCCCCAATTTTTGACGAGATTCTGCTAATTGAATAGTCATCTGATTAAAACCTGCTGCTAATTCTCCAATTTCATCATTTGTTTTAAGATTTAAACGATGATTTAGTTCTCCCTTACCAATTTTATTAGTTCCTTCTTTTAGTTGCTTGATTGAATTAATTACAGGCAGAAAAATCAGCTTAAACTGGACCAGAAAAACCAAGAAAATTGACACAATTATTACATACTTCGCTAACCTGGAAATTTGCTTTAACTGTTGTGCTTTTTTTCGAGTTATATCATCCCGATATTCTGTTGTTTTGGCTAAAGATTTTAAATACAATTGAATATCTTTAGAGAAGGAGTTTAGGGCACGAATATCTTGTTGAGTTTCGGGTACACTGTAGAAAGTACTTTCCAAACTATTTGCTAAACGAATTATATTTTGATGACGACGTTGAATAACTGAAATTTCTTCAACATCTGGCATTAAAGAGTCTAACTCCTGTAGACAGGTTGTGAATTCTAACTTGGCTCGCTGATAACGTCTCATATCAATAGTATTTTGAGCCAGAAATAAATAATCCTTCAATGCTTCAATTTGATGTGCTAAAGCGACCTGTAAGCAAATTACTTTTTCTATAGAGTTTAAAGTTTTTTCTCTACTTTTTGCAACTGATATTTCTGCTTTATTGATAAAAACTTCACTGCCCAATAAAAGGAACGTAATTATACTAAAACATAAAGTAGAAGAACTTAAAAACTTGGCAATAAGCTTCATAAATTTTAGAGTAAATTTACTATTGAAATTATCAATCGTTTCAGATAAAGATAAATTAGCGGGATGCACAACAAAAATTTTAAACAAAATTTGAATGGATATAATTCTCCACCCAATTTTCAATTATTTAACCATAAATACCAACTTAGAAACTGTTTGTAAATTCATAAAAACCTCTCTCCTCGTAGGAGAGAGGCTTTGAATCCCCCATTCCCTTGTAGGGAAGGGGGGGTTAGGTTTTTAGGATTCATCAGTGTGATGCAGCACTTCTCAAACAGCTTCTTAGATTAAGATGGAGCGTTAAGCAACTTTTGCAGTTTTCGTACAGGTTCGTAATCTTCGTCTGAAACTAAAGTGTAACCTGCTGATTCAATTCCA
>NZ_JAAHGT010000935.1 GCF_010672385.1 Okeania sp. SIO2F4 | reverse complement strand
AGTAGGGAGTAGGGAGTGCGGGGATAGACGGGAGAGGGGGAAGTGTGGGGAGATGGGGAGAGGGGGAAGTGTGGGAAGAGAGGGGAGTGTGGGGAGATGGAGAGATGGGGAGATGGGGAGATGGGGAGATAGGGAGATAGGGAGATAGATTGAATATTGAAATAGATTGAATATTGAAGCATAGATAGAATTATAAACATATATTATATAACTGGATTCTATATTTAAGTCTCCCCTTTCCCTTTCAAGGAGATAAAAAAGGAAATTTAGGATTTTCTTGTCTCCTAATTAAGTAGAAGGTACTAATAACTAATAACTGATAACTGATAACCATTTAGCTATGGAAACAGATAAACTTTTAAGTGAACTTGAGAACAGTTTAGATTCTGAAGAATTACTACACCAAATAAAAGCAGAACAAGAAGAAGAACAGGTTTCTGAAGAAAAAATATTTTCCCAGAAAGGCTTGATTATCTTGTTAATATCTATTCTCATGGTAGAAGTAGGAATAGTAATATATGCCCTACAAGCAAGTCAAAATATAGTTATTGTTTCACCAGAAGAAAAAACTATTTTGGAACAACAACAAGCAGAAAAAGATATAAAAGAAGCAAAAAGACTATCTGTGGAATCTAAGAGAACAATTAAATATCCCCCACTACCTTTAGCTACTTGGGAAGAGGCAGAAACAGAGCTACTAGAATCAATTAAATTATTAGAAGAAATTCCCAAAGGTACTACTGTTAAGAAAGAAGCCGATCAACTGCTACAAACTTATCGTCAAGATTATCAGAATCTCCGAGAACAACTAATCGTGGAAAAAACTGCAACTTCTAAGTTAGTTACTGCTAAAAAGTTAGCTATAGAAGCAAGTGTAATTGTGCAAAACCCACCTCATCCCCTAGAGGTTTGGCAAGAAGCTCAAGTTAAATGGCAGGAAGCTATAAACTTACTTCAAGAAATACCTCAAGATGCTTTTGTAGCTCCCGAAGCAGTGGAAAAATTAGACCTCTATAGAATTAACTATCAGGCAGTTACTACTAGATTAGAAAGACAAAAAAAGTTAAATTAATTGAGTATTAATAATCAGTATTAAAGTATGCTATTTCACGGAAGTTTAAAGTAATATTCTATGAGGAAAAAAACTTGAATAAACAACAATTTCAGGTGATTATTTCACAACCAGGGGCGTACAATTATTATTTGTGAGATGATTGAAGTGAGTTGATATAGATTAGCTAATCAGACAAGACAATTTATCAACCATTTATGGTTGAGGATTACAACTACTTTATAGTTGAGTATTTTGCCCTGACCCCTCACAAAGAGAAGAGATTTGTACAGGATTTGATATTACTTTTCGTACTTATACTTGGATTTTTTTACACCTTCTTGCTTAAACTATAGATTGAATATTTAAGATACCTGCCTCGATACCGAAACAATAACTTTTGGCCAATACTTGATATAAGTACCAACAATGAGTATCATTGACTGGATGGAGATTAAGAAAAATTAGATTTTGAACTGCGTGAGTGAAAATTATGATTATGATAGGAGATTTAGAAAATGTTTGCAGTACAAAACTTTTTAGTTATTGTAGCAGAAATTGGTCTACTACTCTTTATTTTTCTTGCCGTTAATTGGTTAGTTAGACAAATTTTTCAACAACTAACCAAAGCTGCTTCTAGCAAGAAAATTAAAATCACAATAGAGAATATCCAAAGGAATACCCGGACTGCATTAACTGTAGGTACTGGATTACTGGGTATGCTAATTTTAGGACTAAATAGTTGGCTAATATATCACGGAGAAAATTTATTACAATACACAAAGTCATTTATTAATAATATTCCTGAAGAATTTTGGGTAAATTTAGGTATGGGAACAGGTAGAAGTCTGTTCTTGCTATTCTTATTAGCCGCAACCCAACCTTACATTCAACGTTTAATAGAAAATCTATGCGATCGCACCCAAAGATTTGAATATATTACAGCGAACGATGAAAGTATAGAATCCTTATTTGACTTTCTCAGTCTTAACCTAATTAACATTCTATGGCTATTGAGTCTAACTTTATGCACTCAATTTATCCAACTACCAGAAGTAATTACGCAATATATGTATATTGCTGTGAGAATATATCTCACGATCACAGTTGGCATACTTCTGGTCAAAGCAAACATCATAATTATCGACACATTAGATGCTCTCAGCCAAAAATACTCTAGTCCTAGTAGACTACTGAATTTATATAATCGCCTTAGCCATCTACTCCCATTGTCAAAGCGATGTTTGGAGTATGTAATATATGTGTCGATGGCAAGTTTAGTATTTCAACAACTTGAGTTCATTGCCTATCTAGCAGTCATTGGTCCGAAAATCATACAAATTATCGGCATATTTTATACCAGTCGTGTAATTGAAGAGGTAGGTAAACTTTTTGCTAGAAAATTCCTACTCAGTGAGGACAAAGAGTTAGATGAAATTGACAGAAAGAGACGAGAGACTCTTTTGCCATTGTTTGATAGTACCCTCAAATATTTAGTCTACTGTGGTGCCATCATTGCTATTCTCAATGTTCTAGGAATTGACTCTACTCCTATACTCGCAGGTGCTGGTATTCTTGGTCTGGGTGTGAGTATGGGGGCGCAGAGTATTGTTGAAGATGTGGTAGCTGGTTTATTTAATTTGTTTGAAGGTTACTACTTAGTAGGTGATTTTGTTGAGATTGATGATGTCAAAGGTTATGTTACCGCAATAGAGCTTAAAACTACTCGCATTCACTTTGAGGATAAAGACTATATTATTCGGAATGGTGAAATTAGTAGTATTGTTAACCATTCTAGATATAGTGAAGCAGTAGTGACAGTGAATGTTGCTTATGATGCCAATCTCGATCATGTTTACCAAGTTATAGAAGCAGTGGGGCAAAAATTAAATCAGGAGAATGAGGATGTGATAGAAGCAACTGAGGTAGATGGGGTTGAGCGGTTCGATAGATATCAGTTAATCATTCAAACAACGACACAAGTTAAGCCAGGAAAAAACGAAGATGTGGAATTATGCTTGCGTAGAATGATAGTTGAAGCCTTTGAAAAAGAAGGGATTGAAATGCCCCATCGCGGTCCTCGGAAAGGTAAGAAGAAGTCAGAAGATGAAGAGGAAGAGGATAAGGAGGATGAAGAGGAAGAGGAAGATGAAGATGATGAGGAGGATGAAGATGATGAGAAGGATGAAAATGATGAAAATGATGAGGAGGATGAAGATGAATAATAAATCTTATTTACTCTCAGAACGTGTGACTTCAGTAATTTCAAACTTTGAGGATTCATTTATAAGAGTGTACCCCCAATGAAGAGATTTATCTATCTCGCCAAAACGAGCATAAGTTTCGGCAGCAACTAAAATTGTATCTATCTCAAAACATCGTGCTGAGGGAAAAAATGATATCACAGGTAGGGGAGCCGTCGAATTAGGGACGTACAGTTGTAGGGGCGTTTCATATTGCGGAGCAAAACGGTTCGCCCCTACAAAAAAAGAAAAGAAAATCGTGCTACCTTCTACAATTTTTGCTTATATCAAATCCGCTTAATTCGCTATAAAAAAAGTTCCATCTCAGCGCCATTGCCAAATCTTTCTAGATTTCCCACACTCCCCACACTCCCCACACTCCCCACACTCCCCACACCTCCCCACACTCCCCACACTCCCCACACTCCCCACACTCCCCACACTCCCCACACCTCCCCACACTCCCCACACTCCCCACACTCCCCA
>NZ_JAAHGT010000934.1 GCF_010672385.1 Okeania sp. SIO2F4 | reverse complement strand
TTTGGGATTTTGTATAACTTTACTTGGTAAATTGTTCATGGTGTAATTAATTTGATTTAGAGTTAAAGATAAATAAACTTTCTTGGTTTCTTTAGTAGCTTTTTCCCAAGAAAAATTTTTGAGTTGTTCACGAGCTTGTTTGACTAATTCTGTAGATTTGTCTGATGAAAATAAGACATTTTCCATAGCATTAGTCATACTTTCTGGTTGCTCTGGATCGAAAAATTCAGCAGCATTATCCACTACTTCTGGCAGGGAACTGGTATTACTACAGGCGATCGGACAATCAAGAGACATTGCTTCTAAAAGAGGAATGCCAAAACCTTCATAAAGTGAAGGGTAAACAAATATAGATGCACTGCGATCAAAATTTGCTAGGGTTGTATCGTTACCACTAACTTGAAATATTTTTTCTGGAGATAATCCTAACTCCTGAATTAATTTTAATTCTGCTTTTGATAAATAACCCCCGCCGAAACAAACTAAATTAAAATTCTTTTTGTTCTTTATCAAAGTGTTCCATAGTATGAGAACTATAGATAATACTAACTGTCTCTCCTTCCCAAGAAAATTTCATTGTTAAATCGTAAAGAAATATATTCTCATCCTATTCCAAGTCAAATAATCTGAGTTTTTTATTCAACCATGAAAAACCTGGTATTCTTCACAGTCTTGCTCCAATAAAATAGTCTACATTAATCCAGTCTACAACTACTTGATTTCCACATCCCAGATTGAGTTTAATTTTTTCCATCTTAAAGACCTTCAAAATTTTAATTTATGACTAGACTGAATTTTACGAATAAAACTCTAATTAATTATTAGTTCGACTTCCCATTTTACCACCAAATACACCCGCCACTAACAACCTTAGATAAGGCAATCCCCAATACAACGGCCATAGTAACCCTGCATGACGTTGGGTAAATACTTTCCATTCTTGAACTGGTAAACCTTTTGGCTGTTTAATTTTCTGTAAACGTTGGGAAAGGGTAAGATTTTGATTTTCCCAAATATCTGTTTCTGGAGGATTAACAGTACAAGTCCCTACATAACCAGGAGTTAACCAAACTGAACCCCCTACTTTTCTCACCCGTAAACCATAGTCAATATCTCCCGTACTATGAACAAAATTAGAATCTAAATTTCCGACAATTTTGGCAGTAGCTCTAGGAATAAGTACAGAATTACCATTCATGGTGTGACAAAGTTGGGTTTCTTGTGTTGGCTGAATTAACTTAAATTTGAGAGGATGCCACCAGGCACTCCGCACCATACCACCATAAGTTAGATTACCAGTTTCTGGGTCGCAGGTGGAACCAACTATTACAGGCTTTGCTGTTCCTGTTTTGATAACTTGGTCTAAAGTCGAGAGTAATTTCTCTATGGCTTCCGGGTAGAGAGTAGTATCATCATTCAGCCACATATAATAGTCTCGGTCATCTTGGAGTGCTGTGGCAAAAGCAAGTCTTGTACCCCCATTCCAGAATAGTCCTCCATCCCCAGGAATAATTTTAACTTGAGGATATGTTTGACTAATTGCCTCAGAGGTACCGTCGGTACTACCATCATCTACTAGATAAACTTGCAGTTGGATATTTTCTGGAATTTTTTGGTTAAATAATCCTGTTAAACTTGCTAAAGTTTTTTCTTTGCGGTTAAAGCAGGTCATTAATACGGCGATGGTTTTTAGTTCCATTGGTTTGTCAGTAATGGTAATTTTTTTAGGAGGCGATCGCTATACTTAAATCTTACCAATAACAGGCAAGATCATTAGGTTTATGTATTAATCTGGCACGGTTTTCCATTGCTTTTTTGCCTGGCTTATCTTCTGCTAATGGATAAGTCCAATAATCATTAATGTTTTCTAGAAACCAGGGTTTTTCTTCCCATCTCGACCCTCTAATTCCAAATAATATTTGAGTTGCTCCACCCAAATGAATTGCTAATTTTCCCATTTTTTTGATTTTGGTTCCTAATAGTAAGCTATATCCACCACATCCAAGTAAAGCTATATCAAAATTTTGCTGTTTTATTTCAGCCATTACTGTTGCTAGAATATTTTCCCATGAACCATATTTTTCTTGTATCTCTGGATCGAACCCATAAGGAAATTTTACTATTGTAAATTTTGTTGATTTGGGTATTAGAGTTTGACCGTTTTTATCCTCATATTTTATCCAAACATTAGATAATTTTGGTATTTGTTTTGTGAGTGTTTCAGCAAAGGAAGTTACTACTAAAACCGTCTTATTTTCTAAGGCTTGACTCCAGGGTTTATCAGAAACTAAATAGGGTTCTAATCCATGAAAATAGCCGATTTTAGCTTGAGGGGCAAATGCAGAAACTAATTTCATTTCTCCTTCATTATGCCAAATTCCTAAATTGTCTATATCGCCCAAAGCAGTCATAAAAGCAGTAGCGTATTTGTGGTAACTTTCTGGTGTCCAAGGAAATATTCCGGCTCCTACTTCTAAGTATTGAGTCCTATTCCATGATAATTTTATCCCCAAGCGAGTCCAAAGTCTCCACTTCAAATGCCAAAGACATACTAATAATTCATTTGAACCGACTTTTCCTGCTAGAAAAGGAAAAGACTTTTGAATAGAATCATAAATTTTGTCATTAAGTTCTTGAGCAGAAATCATTCCTAGTTTTTTAGCAGCACCAACTTCTGTCTTTTTGACAATATTTGATTTAATTTGACGTAAATTTTCAACTAAAAGTTTTTTCATTGTAATTTACCTCTCTATCAATATTTATGATTATTTTTTGAGATTTTTTTGCACCTTTATAAACGCATTATTTGAGGCTATTTCCACAAAAAATAATACAAATCTGTTCTGAGTTGAGCCAGCAAATAATCTTTTATTTATACATATCATAAATTAATTTATATTGCATTTATTTGTAGTTGCTAATTGCTATGTTTTATTATTCAATGGTAATTAATAACTCTATTTTCTCTATTTTTGTAAAATTTCCTCAAAAAGAGATGAATACCGTTGTGCTTGTACTTCTTGGGTAAATTCTTGTTTAACCTTTCCACGACCATTATGAGATAATTTTTTGTGTCTTTCAGGATTTTCCAATATCCAAGCTATTCCTTGAGCTAAATCTTCTATCTCAAAAGGTCTGGCTAAATACCCATTTGATTGATGATCTATAATGTCAGGAATACCACCTATATTAAATCCGATAGAAGGTGTACCACAGGCGATCGCTTCCATAACAGTTAGTCCAAATACTTCTTGTACGGAAGGAGCTACAAACACATCTGTTGCTGTATATACCAAAGCTAGGGAAATATCATCATTAAGCCATCCCATATAGTGACATTTAAAACCCAATTGAGTTGTTTCTTTTTGCTTAGAGGAACCAAATATCACTAACTCAATTTTATCCTGCCATCCTGCCTGAATTAAACTTTGTAAAGCTGGCTGTAGTAAATGAAATCCTTTGCGAGGGTCGCTGGTAGGACTGACAGACCCAAATAATACCAGTTGTTTATCTTGGGGAAAATTGAGGATTTCTCTGGCTATTTTCTTGTCAGTAGGTTTGTATCGTTGAATATCCAGACCATGGGGAATAACTTCTACTCTTTGGTCTTTAAATAGAGAGCTACTACTGACACATTTAGCCAACCACAAACTGGGTGTAACTATTGTTAAGTCAAGATTTCTCCAAGCTTTTGCTTTTCGTTGCCATACCCAGTGGGATAAGTCCCTGTTGTTGTTGCTATGAAGTTGGGGACAAGTACCACAGGATTCCTGGTAGCGATCA
>NZ_JAAHGT010000933.1 GCF_010672385.1 Okeania sp. SIO2F4 | reverse complement strand
CTGCTTTTTACTGTACTAGTACACATTGGCTTAAATAGCACACCCATTACACACTCTTTTAGACATTAATCTTAGCTCTATCCATTCTCTCATAATATGGGTATCTTATTTACGCCGTGCTGTACTAGCTACTTTGAGATAGCTTGGCCTCCTGAGCAACCTGCTCAACTCGATCGCTAGCCAACTGTGCTATTATTTGTTTTGCTTCTGGACTTCCTAACCTATGCAAAGCTTGTACAAGTCTATACCGGATTTGCCAGTCACTATGGACAGCAAAAGGTTTTAGTAAAGGAATAGCTGCTAAATTTCCTAGTTCGCCTAGGGCACTAATGGCCATAGTCTGTATTAGTTCATTGTCTGATTTCAGAGCATCTTCTAGTAAAGATAATGCTTTTGGTTCCCCCATTTCTCCTATTGCTGCAACTATACTAACTTTCACTAACCATTCTGGAGTATTCTGGTATACCTGTTGTAGGTCATCAAAAGCTTCGGTGATTTTTAATCCTCCTAGAGCATCTGCTGCTGCTGCTTGGACATCTGGTTCAGGATCGTTGAGCAGACAGTCACGCAATATTTCTTGGGATATTGTTAAATTTTGTTTTCCCAAGCTTGACATTTGACTCACCGCAGCGTACCGAACACGAGTATCTTGGTCTTTGATCGGATTTTGAATTAATTCAAAAGCCTTCTTTGGTTCTATTTGACGTAATTGATTAACTCCGCGTAAGCGATCGCCTAATTCTTCAGATATTAGTAGTTGCTGAATTGAATCTGGGGTAACACTCATTTCCATAAGTTCTATATGTTTTAATTTTTATCAGCTCTCTACCCTTAAATATCGCGATTATCAATATTTCTTTTTTACCTAGCATCATACCTTCATTAGCAATTTTAATCAATGATCTATCTTGAGCAACTGTTGAGTATGAGGCTTAATCTTATCGTAATGTGAATTATCATTATCTATAATTAATTATTACATTTGTTAATTTTTGCTCCCCTACCATAAATTGTGTTGAATAAGATCAAAGTTACTCAGTTGCCATAGCTCTAATAATGTCTCCACGAGTTAGTATACCAATCACTTCGCCATTATTATCTAGCACTGGCAACCGATGAATATTACGCTCGTGCATGAGTCTAGCTGCTGCTGGGAGAGTTTTTTCAGGTGTAGTAGTTAGAGGATTTTTAGTCATTACTTCTCCAACAGTTTCTCCTAAAGCTTTATGAATTTCTTTTTCATAACGAGCTGGATTTTCTAGGAAAATAACACTATCTAGGAGCATAATGTAAGGTGGAGGTGTGACTCCACTTTCTTGCCACATCAAATCTGTTTCTGATACGATCCCAACTAATTTTCCCTTGTCATTAACTACGGGAAGACCACTAATACGTTGTTCTGCCAAAATTTTAATTGCTTCTTTCAAAGGCATTTCTGGTTTGGCAGTAATTGGATTATGGCTCATAACATCTGATACAGTCTTGGTCATACTTACCTTTGGCTTTTTTTCTAGTTAGAGTAATGATGATAGCTATAAAATACAAATACAAATTTTCCTTTTTCCTTTTTGTTTTGCTTCAATGGTAATCATAAAAGAAAGTGGAAAGTACTATAGCATCGCACCGTGATTAAATCAAAGCTTACAATACAGAATAAAGCTATATTAAGAATTTATGATTAATGTCAACATCTGAAGGCCAAAAACAGGAAACTAACTCTGGCGATCGTTATGTATTTGTTTGCCAGAATCAGTCTTGTCTGCGCCACAACTCTCAAGAAGTCCTCAAGACCTTTAAAGCTGAGACAGAAAATTTGGTTGATGTCAATGTTGAGGCCAGTGGTTGTCTCGGCCAATGTAGCACTGGCCCTACAGTACGAGTTATCCCGGATGAAATTTGGTATTATCGAGTCCAGCCTGATAATGTCCCATTAATAGTTTTACAACATCTCAAGGGCAATAAACCTGTAGATGATATGCTCAATCCTAGAATCCATCCTCGTTTTTACTGATCGACAAATAATAGAAACCTATACTACATATCCTAAAGCCTTTTAACCGCCGAGAAAACCCATTCCTGAATTAATTTATTAACTTGCTCAGGAACTTCGTCATGGGGACAATGACCTGCTTTTAAGAAGTATTCTGTTAACTGAGGATAATATTTGCGAAATTGGGCACTTCTGGTTTGGCTTTTAATCCAAGGGTCAGCTTCTCCCCAAAGCATAAGTAGGGGACAGTTTAACTGACCTAACAATAAATCTACTTTCTGGCCAGATGGTGTCTTAAACATAGAGGCAAAGACTTTGGCTGCACCAGGGTCGCAAGAAGGTCGATATATATCTTCTATTAATTGATCTGTAATGGCGCTTTGATCTAAATAAACTTTCTGTAGTGTTTTTCTAATGGTGCTACGTCGTCTCGTCCATTGAAACAATAAAAAACTAGGTAAGTCTTGCAAAAGTAACCACTTTGTGGTTTGAGAAATAACTTTTCTCCATAAGGGAGGTTGAGAAATGGTCTGAGATTCAGTAAATGATCCGGCACTGTTAATGAGTATTAAACCTGCTGCAGAAGTTGGATATTGAGCTGCTACAGATAATCCTGTATAGCCTCCAAGAGAATTTCCTGCCAAGACTACCGATCTACCAATGACTTCGGTAATAAAGTCATTGATCTGTTCTTGCCATAGCTGACCACTATATTGCCAGTTTGGTTTGCCTGAACGTCCAAATCCTAGTAAGTCAATAGCCCAAACTTGAAAAAACTGGCTGAGACCTGCAACATTTTTCCGCCAATGGTCTGTGGATCCTCCAAACCCATGTATTAATAGTAAGGGTGGGTGTGGTTGTTCAGGCTTACCTGCACATAAGTAGTAGATTGGCTGATCTCGCCATTGCCAATAACTACCAGGAACTGTAGCTGTGGTAAACACCGATTTACTTAACATATATTATTAAAGACTATAAAGATTTATTAAATTACATTAAATACTATATCAAAAATTAAATGGGATCGAATTATCTTAATTCCTAGAATGTCGATCATCAATGATCCCAATAAAAATATAAGGAATTAGCATACAGGATTCAAAATCAATCTTTGCCTTTGGATTCAAACCCAACTAATTGGAGACACGGCCAGTGACTTTGGGGAGATTTGACCGCCTATAACCTCCAGTTAGGAGTTATCTCAATACCCTATAGAACCCATTTGGGATCTATTGAAAAAGATATTGGGAGATTGGGGGATCGGGGGATCGGGGGATTGGAAGTATTTTTCAACCTTTTTCTGATATTTGCTCTCCCTGGCTCCTGAATCCTGCTAAAAAATTTAATCGCGGGCCTTGATACCCAATGGCTTATATATCTATCTATCTATAATCTACCTCTTTTTTGACTACCGATTTAGTTCTCCAAAGTTCCTAGTCGTTTGCCCAGCATCTTCTTCAGGAGAAAGCTATTCACAAAACGCCTGGGCACAAAAAACAATAACCTAGCAGACTTTGATATTTTGAGGACGAAAATAAGTGAAAGCTCTACAGGGTGTGGGAAAATAGCTCAATAGCCTTAAAATGCCTCGAATCTAGATAGATAAATAAACAGGCTAATTTAGAGATTAAACCTTTACTATGTAATCCTTTGATGCTATCTTTATACTGTTTTTTACTCAAGTATTAAGAGTAGATATTAGATCCTCCAAGTAGAACATCTCCGAGAATTTACACTAATTCTGCTTAGGTACTTTATTTTTTCCAATAGTTTTGATACTATAGAAAATATGA
>NZ_JAAHGT010000932.1 GCF_010672385.1 Okeania sp. SIO2F4 | reverse complement strand
ATTAATAATTAAGAGTTGATAGTCAATTATTCATTCAACAATTCAGGTTTAAAGCCTCCCCTTTTAAGGGGATAAATCAAAATTTTTCCTTTTAGTCAATCCTATCCGTTTTAAGAAGGGGTAATTATTAATTATTAATTGTTCATTAGACATCTCCAAAAATACAAAATAAAATCAATTATTATCCAGAAATTATCAATTATTCTTCCCTGTTCCCAGTTAAGTGTTCCCAGTTAAGTGTTCCCTTTTTTCTGGAGATGTCTATTGTTAATTGCTGAACACACATAGGAAATTCCACGATAGTTTCGACTATTTAGGGATAATATTCATCTTGTCATTCCCACACTTTCGCACAGGCACTACCTTCAATAATTGATAATTGATAATTACTTCTCCCTAAAACGGATTGGATTAAGACAAGGGAAGAAAATTTTGACTTTTTCTTCTTAAAGGAAGAGGCTTTCAACCTGAAATTAAGTAATTATCAATTGTCAACTTTCAATTATCAATTATCAACTTTCAATTATTAATTGGTAAATATCATCAATCTGACATTTGCAGCAAATAAACCAGACTTATTAGCTTGAAGAATTGCTATATAAAGCAGAAACTATAAAGCTGATTTTACGCGGGAAGCTGCTGATTCTGGTTTTTCAAGAACTGGAAAAACTAACACACTATTAATATTAGAATCATTAACTAATTCCTGAAGACGATGTAATTGTTTATCGCTAATTGCAATACCATCATATTTTTTTACATAATTTAATTCTTCCTGAAAATTTTCATCATTATAGACTTGAATAAAGACTCGATCTACTGACCATTTTTCCCAGTCCGCCGCAAAATATTTTTTTGCCCAATAAGGGTTGTGATGACATATATCAAAACTAACTGAATTATTCGCTTTTTTCATTTCTTTGATCATTCGCTGGGTAAAATTTGTTAGGTTAACTGTTCGGTCTACTTTTCCTGGTAATTCTGCATGATATCCCAGATAATCATCCCATTGAACTGCATCTATATTTGGATATTTTTTGACAAATTCAACTAAAATATTGGTAAAGAAATTAGCTACTTCTTCCATTTCTACATCTAAGACATAATGCTCAATTTTATCGTAGGTTTTATCTACTCCAGGAACTATCCATTTTCTCCTAATTGCTAAGTCAAAAATCGGACTATTTTCATCTATTTTAATGCCTTTTTCAAAGTAAGCATGAACTTCCATTCCTTGTTTATGTGCTTCATCAATTAACCAGACTAACCATTGTTCGTTAAATTTATTTGGGCAACTTTTTGCTCCTAGTATTTGTTCCATTACTTCGCTTTTGTACATAGTGCAGCCATTTCCCCACACCCCATGAATTATGGTATTAAATCCTTGTTTTTTGTAATAACGAACTCTTTCACGAATTGTTTTTTCATTGGCATTATTGGTTATATAATAACGACTTAAATATATGCCTCTAATTTGTTTTTTCTCCCAAGGGGTTAAAGTTTTTGCATCTAAGAAATTATTCTGAGGTTTAGTTGAATTAATAGTTGGTTTTTGAGAAGGAATTGGTAATGGTGTTTTTGTTTTAGACGAGTCTGTTTGATTTTTAGTTAGTTCTGCTGGAGATGGTTGACTTGGGGTTAATTCTTCATCCTTTTTTTCTGAATAAGGAGTTGGTAATGGTGTTTCTATTGTGGAAGAGTCTGTTTGATTTTTAGTTAGTTCTGCTGGAGATGGTTGACTTGGGGTTAATTTTTCATCCTTTTTTTCTGAATAAGGAGTTGGTAATGGTGTTTCTATTGTGGAAGAGTCTGTTTGATTTTTAGTTACTTCTGCTGGAGATGGTTGACTTGGGGTTAATTTTTCATCCTTTTTTTCTGAATAAGGAGTTGGTAATGGTGTTTTGATTTTAGACGAGTCTGGTTGATTTTTAGTTATTTCTGCTGGAGATGGTTTTTTTGAAGTTAATTCAGTTGATTTTTCTTGAGAGTTTAAAAAAGGAATAGGTAGATTAGGAAACTTGTCATGGAACCAAGAAACTACAGAAGTATTAGATATGACTTGAGATAAATCAATATTCTTTCTCTCAATAAACCACCAATAACTTCCTCCTAAAAGCATCGTGAAAATTAGCAGTTCTACAAGACAACCTGCATCAAAAAGGCGAGAGGAGTCAGAATCTTTTTTTGACATAATAAAATCCTCAGAAATTTGGATGAATTTTTTTCTATTTAGTTAATCTCAATTTGCGTAAGCATTCAGTGGTTAGCTATTAGCTATCAGCTTCCAAGACATATCTGGAATTTCCTGCCACAGAATTGTATGGGTTAACAACTCAAGTTCGTTGTTCTTGTGCTTCAATACTCTGGTTGAAAATCCAGTAGAAGTTAAAAGAACGCTTGGTTAATTCATTAAAAAGCTGTTTGGGTAGCATTCCGCAGGAAATGCTTACTATTTTTCTTACTAAATAAATACAATCTCTGAGTGAAAAATTTCTGATTTTTCCTCAAGTGGTACTGAATCTGATGACTTGAGAAACTTTATGCTAAATTAAGTTCCAACTCTTTCCCTATCTCATCAAAACTTTCACGTCTCAAATTAACTTTTGTTTTTTGCTTTTCTAGTCTTACCGAAAAATTAAGCTATAAAGCCTTTCCATTTAGCCAATTATCTTTTTTATAAAAAGAGGTAATTATAAATTATAAATTCTTGAAGCCTATTGAAGCTTGATGTTATAGTTAGGACCAATTTTATCTGCCGTTTCTGCAACTTTTTGACGCACATTATCAGGTAGTGGAATATAACCTAAATCAGCACTTACTTTTTGCCGTTCTTAGAAACCTACGATAATCTATATAAATCTATGATTATCTGTTCTATTCCTGCTTAAATCTGGCAACGCCGGCGTTATCCAGTCCGCAAGCTGTCACGGTCGAACTGACCGCCATAGCTAAATTTAACGCTCTTATCAAGTCTCGATCACAACTGAAATTGCAGTGTTCACAATTGAATACACGCTCCGATAAAGACAGAGACTGTTTCACCTCACCACAGTGAGAGCAAGTCTTAGAGCTAGGAAACCATCTATCAACAACGATTAACTCAGAACCGTATAACTCACACTTGTACTCTAACTGTCTTCTGAATTCATAAAAACCCATGGACTAGGGCAGCCTTAGCTAGCTTATGGTTAGCCATCATGCCTGATACATTTAAGTCTTCTATTACTATCTGGCTGTGGTTTTTAGCCAAGTAAGTAGTTAGCTTGTGCAATGTATCTTTTCTGATGTTAGCTATCCTTTTGTGTAACTGAGCTATCTTAAGTTGAGCCTTTTTCCAGTTCTTAGAGAATTTAGTTTTATGTCTGTTGAGGTATTGCAACCGAGAGAGTTTAACTTCTAACCTTCTTAAAGATTTAGCACCAACAAAAATTTCACCAGTAGATAACGTAGCTAGAGATTTTATACCTAAATCTACACCAACTACATCTACTGATTTATCAGTAATTTTAGGTGTGGTTTCTACTTTGAAACTGACAAACCATCTATCGGCTTTTTTGCTAATAGTTACAGATTTAGGAGTGACATGATCTGGAAGTATTTCATAAGTTTTAATCCATCCAATTCGGGGCAGTTTTATATGATTAAAACCTACTGATATTGACCCATCTAGAGTGAAACTATCATCTCTACCTTTTTTCTTGAATTTAGGTATTCCCGACACTTTGCTGAATCTTCGCTTCCAGGCTTGAGATAAATATCTCAAAGCATATTGAGGTGCTGTTTTAGA
>NZ_JAAHGT010000931.1 GCF_010672385.1 Okeania sp. SIO2F4 | reverse complement strand
CAATACCCTTATTGTTCCAAGCTTCGTAATTATTTGGTTCTATTTCTAAGGCTTCATCACAAGCTAATATTGCTTCTTCATTTTGCTTTAACCTCCTATATAGACAAGCATTTCTTACTAATAAATGTGCTTTTTGCTCAAAAGGAAACCTATCTTCATCAAGTAAACTTTTAATTCTCACCCACTCATGCTTACGTTCTTGTCGAGTAAACTTTATATAATCATCTAATTCTTTTCCAGAAATTGCCAAAGATTCCTTTCGCACAGTTTCCTCATCCATAGGAAACTGAAACAACCCAGAACGCCAATCAAAAAAATCTGGCGCACGTTTAATTAGATAATCTAAAGCAAACCTTGGTAACAGAAACACAAAGCAAATATCAAAATCATCCCTAAATCTTTCTCGCTGCTGATTCAAATTAACTAAAACCGGAGGAACCCCCCTTTTACTAATAGAAATAATCTCATTATTATCCAAACCTCGTTCTTTCATATCCTCTTCATATAGAGAGAGAGAATATTCCAAACCAGTCACAAACAAAATATCAATATCTGCCAGTAATGGTAATTCTTTAACTCGGTTGTAAAAATTATAAACAGTCTTATCCAAAGACAAAATTTCCGCTTTTTCCTGGGGAAGCTCCAGCCGAATTTTTTCCATAATTTCTGTTCCCTGTTGTGGCGAACATTCCACAAACAATAAACCAAAACCTTCCGTAAATCTAATAGCTTCTACTAAAGCTTCATATTCCTCTTCAACTGTTAAAGGTAAATCTTCTTCCCAAGCAATTTTTTCTCCCTTCATTGCACCAACTCCTGAAATTATTGCACTCCTTTAATAATTTGCTTACTCTACTTTTTTTATGAGCAGGTTAATCTGATTTAACATTGATACCATTAGAAAAAAAGAAATAATATTTCTCAATATTCAATCAAGTACGGTTTTAACAAGAGCTAATTACCCATTATCAATTATCAATTATCCATTATCCATTATCCATTAATTAAACCAACTCCTGAAATTCTTGCACTCCTTTAATCAATGGGTGAACATCATACCAAACTTGCTTTTCTCCTTTTTCATCAAAGTAAATATATTCCAGCAAACAACGATTAAATAATAGGTTGCGGTACTGCTGATTATTTAAGATTTTTTTAGAACGAAAAACATCTGCCAATACTTGCCATTCTTCTTGTTGAACAGACCTTTTATAAGAAACTCTTGCTTCCGTAATTGCTCTTTGTACAACTCTGGCAGAAATAGGTAATTTACCTCCAGCACGTTTAATTACATTTTGCATCAAAAGCATTAAATCTCGAACATGACCTCCACTTATTAAGCAAAGTTTATCCAACACTTCTCGACTTTCAAATAAATCTGTTTCTAAAGATAAATCTGACTTAACTTCCTTAACCCTTCTGTCAAGAATTTCCCTAATTGTAGCAACTCCTAATTCATCAACTTCTCCCTCCAGAGTCTCCACCATAATCATTGGTAAAACTTGAGGATCGTCATATTCAACTTTCAGATTAGGAGCCTGATTAGAATAGACCATAGAAATAGGAATTGTATAAATTGTATGACAATCCAATCCTTTAAGTTGGGCACTACGGTCAATAAAAATTTCATCGTGATTACTACGTCCGTCTGGCTGCACAATTGGTACAATGCGGTCTAAACTATCAGCAATTATTACCAACTCAGAACCAGATTCTAATTTCTTTTTCCCATCACCAATAAAAGTATTTATCGCCTCAATTAAACTTTCAGTATAAGGATTAATTTTTTCTCTAATTTTTTTTCTTAAAGTAGGTTCAGCTCTAATATTAGCAGTAAGTTTTGCATATTGACTAATTTGTGATTCAAGCGCCAAACTTTCTAAAGATATTTCTGTAGTTGCTAAATCTTTTAAATCTGCCCACCGCCCTTTTAACCAATCTAATAGTGGTTGAGGATTAGCTTGTTTCAAATGTTCTAATAAATGTCTCGTACAAGCCAACAAAATATCAGCATATTCCGTATCTTCTGGATTAATATCTTGTTCTTCAGCAGCAAAATAAACAACAAAATATTTTTGAATTTCCAGGTATTCTTTAAGTCGCAAAAGTTCCGTTGACTTACCCGCACCCCGATGTCCGGCATAAAGTTGACAAGTATTATTATCAGAGTATTCAATATTCGTAGCTAAATCTGTAATAACATCTCCATCTCCCCTGACTTCCCGACAATCAACATATACTGGACTACCTGGTTGTAGAGGTTCAAAAGGTTTAAAAGCATTAAATAATCTTTTTAATAAATCTCTCTGATTTGTCATCTATTAAAAATTTCCTTTTTTGATTTGGTATAATAAACATTATTCAGTCATAAATTTACAAAACTTTTCAACAATTTCAGTTTTCCTTTAGCAGGTGAAAGGTTTGCCATCTGTTAATGTATATAGCAATCAGGAATGAGATGTGAGAATTGAGGTGTTTCTTAAAAGGATAGAATATAGCAGTTATCTTATGAAGAAGATACATTTTCTTCTTGACTGTTCCCTGTTCCCTGTTCCCTAAAATTATCCAATATCTCACAACTCAAATCATATTGCTATATATATCTTCTTCCGAGTCTTTCAGAAAATCAAATTTTGGATTTGTAGCTGTTGCGTAAAGCGATTCTTGTTCGTTTATTTCTTCTAACTGTTGTGCTGCTTTGTCTCCTATTTTTTTCCTCTCCCTTTTCACCAAGTTACCAATAAAATATCTATTAATTTTGTAGGACTTACGCAAAGACCGTATATATAGAGTTCAAAAACTATAACGATCTAGTTTTTTCCGCTATATGTAGTACCTCTGCGTAAGTCCTGTTTTGATTAAAAAAAGCAATTATAAGAGGATTTAAACCTTCTTAAACCCTCCGGTTTATAGAAACCGGGGATTTAAATCTAGAGCTATAAAAGCTGTTAACGTAGTTCCTCCGCAGGAGGCTAGTGCCGCTACGCGGAAGTCAGAAGTCAGAAGTCAGAAGTCAGAAGTATTGATTAGTAAGACTTTTAGGATTTTGTAACTGGTCAGTTATTTCCGCCATTCTGCACTAGCTGTTTGCGGAGCATTCCGGTACGGAAATGCTAAAAGCTAAAAGCTAGTTAAATTTTTATCCTACCTTAGCATTCAAATATCTCTTTAGATGTATACCGAATAATTAATAATTAAATAATTCTGGTTTAAAGCCTCTCCTTTTAAGAAAAAAAAGAAATAATATTTCCTTATCTTCAAATTCTGTTACGGTGTTAACCAGAGGTAGGTAATTATCAATTATCAATTATCCATTATCCATTATCCATTAATGAACTTAACTTTCCAAATTTTCACTCTGATAACTTTCCAACTTAGCTAAACTTTCTGGAAAAATTTTAATATCTATATTTTCATCTTCCCGTTGAGACAAAGAACGTTTAACTTCCCCTAAATAAAGTGGTTCAGAAATACCTTCCTCTGGATGAATAATAGTTCTAACTCTAATAGTTAATTGATTTTCTCCACCTAAACGACCTGGTGAAAATAAATCTCCTGCAGCTTGCTCTATTGTTGCTGCTAATTCTGATTCTGAAATACTCGGAGAAACAGCAATTACTGTTTGAGTTCCGCCATTATCATAAACTAATGTATATGGAACCGAACCTGGAATTTCTACACGGGTAAATAATCCTAAACTTAAACCAAATAAACCAGCAGTTAACACTCCCATAAAACCTGTTACTCCCACCAGTTAAAACTAAATCCCCATTTCAAAAAAAAACCCAAA
>NZ_JAAHGT010000930.1 GCF_010672385.1 Okeania sp. SIO2F4 | reverse complement strand
CCCATCCAAAGTGGCCGACCCCCCGGTCACCTCATAGCCATCCCGGCCCGAGAGCACATAAGACAGCGTCGATTTGCCGGAGCCATTGGGCCCCATGATCGCATGCACCTCACCGGCGCCAATCTTAAGATCGACACCTTTCAGGATCTGCTTGTCTTCTTCTTCAAGTTTGACTCTAAAGAAAATTTTCCTGAAGATTGGGCAACTACCCAAAACAATCTAGGTAATGCTTATCGACAAAGAATAAGAGGAGATAAAGCGGAAAATCTTGAACAAGCAATATTGTGTTTGCAAAATGTTAGAGAAGCCTTACCTTTACAATGGTCTGAAACTTTAAATAATCTGGGAATTGCTTATATAGAAAGAATAAAAGGAAATAAAGCTGAAAATATTGAACAAGCAATATTTTGTTTGCAAAATGCTTTGCAAGCTCAACCTAAAGAAACCTCACTTTTACAATTGGCTAAAGCTCAAAATAATTTAGGCAATGCTTATCGAGAAAGAATTAGAGGAAATAAAGCTGAAAATATTGAAATGGCAATTGCTTCTTTAAACATGACTTTAGAAGTTTATACGAAAGAAAATTTCCCTTGACAATGGGCTGAAACTCAAAATAATCTAGGCAATGCTTATCGAGAAAGAATTAGAGGAAATAAAGCTGAAAATATTGAAATGGCAATTGCTTCTTTAAACATGGCTTTAGAAGTTTATACGAAAGAAAATTTCCCTTGACAATGGGCTGAAACTCAAAATAATCTAGGCAATGCTTACCGAGAAAGAATTAGAGGAAATAAAGCTGAAAATATTGAACGGGCGATCGCTTCTTTACAAGTAGCTTTAACGGTTTATACGAAACAAGATTTATCTTTGAAATGGGCAGAAACTCAGAATAATTTAGCCATTGCCTATGGAAACAGAATAAAAGGAGATAAAGCGGAAAATCTTGAAATGGCAATTACAGCTTTTCAAAATTCCTTGCAAATTTTTACTGCTGAAAATTTTCCTATTGAATGTTTAACGGTTAGTCATAATTTAGGTGATTTATACTTTCAAAAAGCAGAATGGCAATGGGCTATTAAAACCTACAAAATTGCTATTAAAGCAGTAGAAATTTCTTGTAGTTGGGCAATCACAGAAATACGTCGCCAAGAAATTATCTCTCAAGCTATTACTGTTTATTATAGTATCGTTGAATCCTACATTAATTTGGGACAAATAGATAAAGCCATAGAGTATGTAGCACTCAGTAAAAATAGAACTTTAGTTGAACTTATTGCTAACCGCGACTTATATCCTAAAGGTGATATTTCACCCACAGTTATCCAAAAATTAGACCGACTTAGGAGAGAGATTACTATTGAATAAAAGCGACTAACTATCGAACAAAATAATCATAAGTTGAGGGTAATTACTGAAAGAGAGAGGTTACAACCTCAACTAACTGACTGTGGTAAACTTAATCTACTTCAACAAGAGTTAGATGAATTAATTGCAGAAGAAATTACCCCTATTAACCCTACTTTTCAACTTACCCAAAAAATTGAACCTATTACTTTTGAGGAGATTCAAAATTTAATCGATGACAAAACAGCAATTATTGAATGGTACATTACAGATAATCAAATTATTACATTTATTACGACTCGTCATTATAATCAACCCCAAATTTTACAATTTCATTTTGCTGATATAAACCAGGTAAAAATTAAAAGGGAAGGCTTTCGCAAAGGAGATATAGAACAAGAAACAATTAATAGTAGAGAATTTTATGTTGCCTACGAAATACCAATCAACAAAAATTTTCTATTTCAAGATAAAGCTGCTTTCGATGAATTTGTTGCTCCTATAAATGAATATCTGAATCTCTACTACTCTGATAAACAACAGTGGCAAAGTGAATTATCATTTTATCTAAGAAATTTTGCTCAAATTCTGCATTTAGATGAAATTATTTCCCATATTCCTCAAAAATGCCAGAAAATTATCTTAATTCCCCATCGCTTTTTACACTTATTACCAATTCATGCTTTTATCTTAAATGATGGTAGTTATTTATTAGATCGTTATGAAGTAACTTATTCCCCAAGTTGTAAATTATTGCAACTGATTAAAAATCAGCAACGTCCTAACTTTAACAAGTTATTTGCTATTCAAAATCCTACGGAAGACTTAAGTTACACTGACTTAGAAGTAGAAACAATTAGT
The DNA here is from genome assembly GCF_010672385.1 of Okeania sp. SIO2F4. Classification (GTDB taxonomy): domain Bacteria; phylum Cyanobacteriota; class Cyanobacteriia; order Cyanobacteriales; family Microcoleaceae; genus Trichodesmium. Next base: position 1,596 of record NZ_JAAHGT010000930.1, on the reverse strand, counting down.
TCATATTTTGATTCTGCTGAAATTTTAGCGAAAGAAAAAACAAGCAAAACTGCCTTCAATAGTTATAATGACTTTTCATCAATTAATTGTCTTTATTTTTCATGCCATGGTTATTTTAATATAAATTCTCCTTGAGAATCATCCCTATTATTAGCTAATAGCTCTCTCCATAAATTAGGATTCAATAACCGTTGTAAAGGAGTTTCAGGTGAATTATCGGAGATGTCTAATACTGAAACTAAAACCGAAAATTTGACCTTAGCTGAAGTCTTTGGGCTTAACTTGAGTCAATGTCGTTTAGTTACTTTATCAGCTTGTGAAACGGGATTAACAGATTTTACCGATCTTAGTGATGAATATATTAGTTTTCCTAGCAGTTTCATTTACGCAGGAAGTTCTAATGTTGTTAGTAATTTGTGGAAAGTTAGTGATTTATCTACTGCTTTTATAATGATTAAATTTTATCAAAACCTTCGTCAAAATTTGACTGTATCAGTTGCTATTAATAAAGCTCAAATTTGGTTACGAGATATCACTAAAAAAGAATTACAGGAATGGATTAAAAATAATCAACTTCCCATTAATGCAACTCTTAGAATATCTCTTAGACGTCGATTTCACCGACTATCAGATAACGACCAACCTTTTAAAGACCCTTTTTATTGGGCAGCATTTTCTGCTATTAGTCAGTAAAGTCAATATAATTCCTCCCCTACTAAAAGTGATTTTTTTAAGGAATATGATTAACTATTTTTGTCCCTCAAGATTATCAGAGCAAAAAAATTAACCTTCAGATGAATTATCCTCTTGTCGTTCGTTAAGTAAAATATCTAAAATACGTCGATCTTTGACACTGAAAGATTATACAAACAAGTGATTTTGGAGCTTGCTGAATATATATTCTGTTGAGGCGATCGCTATCACATTCCAATCTAACACTAAACAGATTAATAATCATCTTTGCAGAATTTTCTATTTGAGCAATAATGATTGAATAGTCGTTTACATCTATACCCAAATCTATACCCAAATATGAAGTATATTCCGTTTGTTTTAATGAATCTTTCCCAGAAATTTTATGGAATTTTGAAGTCTTTGCAACGCAAATTAGGATTAGAAACGGCAGAAATTGATGATAGTTCAGAAAGTTTAATTCGAGAATATGGTATATTTATATTACTTTTTGGAATTTTATTTTTGTTCGTAGCGTATCAAAGTTGGACGAGTAATAAAGATAAGTAATTTTCATTTGAATAGTTATAGCAATTCCCAAGAAGCGTGAGGTACAAAATTCCTTTGCTTTAGGGAGTAGGGAGTAGGGAGTAGGGAATAAAAAAGAAGAAAAACAACTGTACCTCAGTTAAGGTGCGTTGCAACTAGAGTTTAATATTAACAGGACTTACGCATGAGGCACGAAAAACTAGGATTTGAGATTGCTTCCCTGTGGGTCGCAATGACGAAAATACCTTGTAATGTGTAAGTCCTAATTAAGATAAAAAAATTGGTGGTGATGATATTTTCATTGGTCGTGCATTGTAATTATTTTTGTTACGAAACACCTTAGCATCTTGCTCCCGTACCAATAATTTTTTATTA
>NZ_JAAHGT010000093.1 GCF_010672385.1 Okeania sp. SIO2F4 | reverse complement strand
ATTTTAGATCTTGAATTTATTTAATTAAAACTTTTGCAAGAGGTCTACTCTTAGGAACACCCAACTTACTCGATTCATTAGCTATTCTTGGCATTGAAGTTACTGATTTTTTTACACAAAAAAGCCTGGCTTATTTACAATAGATGCCTGATTTTTGGGTTGATTTTATGATAGAGCGAGACTGACAAGCTAAGACAATTTAACTCTTAGGAAAATCTAATCCGAGAAACTAATTAGCTATTCAAGAATTGAAATTACTGATTTTTTTATACAAAAAGGCATTGCTTAGACAGTAAGAAAAAATAACTTTTACACTAGACTGAATTTAAGTATTTAATTCTGTGACTATATCTTTCAAATCTGTTAATTTTATTTATGCTTACTGCCTTATTTACTAATACAATATACTTTGGTAAGTATTCAGGTATTAGCGATAAACTTTTCCTGAATAATGCTAGGCAAACAGGTTTTGAGTGGGTCATTTCAGTTATCAGTTATCAGTTATCAGTTATCAGCCTTTTCAGTTATCAGTTATCAGTACCTCTGGCTGAACCCAGAGGCTTGAAATAATGAAATTTATTCTTTTCATCCCCTTAAAAGGGCAGGCTTTGGACCTCTTTTTTTGGTAAAAAAGCGCCAAGTAATTAATGAAGAATATTAGCTAATTTGCTTTTACACTAACTTTTAATTTGAGCTCAATTTTTCAACTCTGATTCTTCCTGCAAAGATAATTGTTTAATGTCTAACAGATAATACCTGAGGGCTGAATGCTTACATATTTTAAATGAATTTATCATTGTGATAATTGATTAATTAGCAATATATATAGTAATTCTCATGCTGGTGAGTTCATTAATTGATAATTGATAATGGATAATTGATAATTACAAGAAGGTTAAAACCGCACGGGAATTGAATATAAGGAGATATTATTTCTTCTCTTGGTTGATTGGATATGGCGAGGTCCCCTCCCCATCCCTCAACCGCTTTTTTTCCCCCTATCCAAGGGGAGGCTTCAAGGCGCGAATTATTTAATTATTAATTATTAATAATTAATAATTCGGTAAAAAAATCTAGGTTTTAAACAGAGAAGAGGAAAGAACAAATACAAGTGTAGTTTACGCTTACTGATAAAAGCTATAATCACATTATTTAATTTCAGTAATTTTATCGGATATTAATTATGAACAAAACACCACGGATAAAAATTCCTTTAGCAGTTAAAAAATATGTATTTGAGCGAGACAACTACCACTGTCAAAGTTGTGGCAAAAATGAAACGGAAACAGAACTTAATATAGACCATATTATCCCCCTCGCTAGAGGCGGTACTAATGATATTAGTAATCTACAAACCCTCTGTCACAACTGCAACCAAAAAAAGAAACATCATTTCGATCCCCGCTTTCAACGAAACTTTAGTAATTAAAGCAAATTGGCATCCAGAAAAAATTTAATTTGTTAGTAAAATATACACCAAATTTAGTGATTAATATGCTACAACTGGCAGAGTAAATATTTTTTGCTTATTCCCGATCCTACTCCCCATCTTCCCTACTTTCTACTCCCTAAAACCATGAATATATGTACTTCATCAAGCAGGAAACTGCTGTAACATAATGAATAAATAGAGGAGAAACATAAAGTGAAATCAAAGACTATCGGTCTTCTCAAGATTAAGATGTATTCTTTAATTGAAAAAATGTCTGATATAGAATTAGAAAAAGCTTGGGAATATTTACAAACACTTCATTATGACAGCTTCATGATGATAGCTATTCAAAAATCTAAAACAAGTCACAAACCAGGAGATATATTCACTAAAGAAGAAGCATTGCAAATATTAGCCTTTGACAAAGAAGATACTTAAAGTAAAAACAAGCATTATTTATTAAACTAGAATAGAAAAACTATAAAAAAATAATATTTGTGTTACCAAAATATCGGGTCTCAAGCCTCCCTTTTCTAGGATATGAAAAAAGTAAAATTCAGTTTTTCAATCCTCCAACTTTAGCCGGAGATACTGATAACTAATAACTGATAACTGTTAACGAAGTTCCTCTGAAAGAGGCTAACTAAAATGAGTCTAGAAGTGCGTTATGCTCGGTCTTTTATCCAAGACCTTAAAGTCATAGAATCTCTTGCCTACCAACAAGTATATGATTTTGTTTTTATCAAATTCAGTCAAATAAATTACTTACAAGAATTGCCAGAACTAAGACAACTTGGAAGCAGTGGTATTTTCTACAGATTTACTGTGGACAATTATCTGATAGGTATAGAAGTAACAGGTCAAATTGTTAAATTTATCCGTATTTTACCAAAGCCAGAAATCTAGTCTTCTAAACTACAGATGGCAAACCAGCAAAAATACTAAATACACTAATTTTTATGGAATCAAAATCACTCTGGCAACGCTATATTGACTGGCTTTACTACCACCAAGGATTAGGATTTTACGTTGATATAAGTCGCATTAAATTTGACGACTCTTTTGTTGAGACAATGAAGCCTAAACTTGAAAAAGCCTTCCAAGATATGGAAGCATTAGAAAAAGGTGCGATTGCCAACCCAGACGAAAACCGGATGGTTGGCCACTACTGGCTCAGAGACGCTGATATTGCTCCTACCCCCGAAATTAAACAAGAAATTGTCCAAACTCTGGAGCAAATTGAAAATTTTGCCAAGAAAGTCCATAGCGGAGAAATTAAACCTTCTAATGCTCCCAAATTTACAGATATTCTGTCCATTGGCATCGGTGGTTCAGCTTTAGGCCCTCAATTTGTCGCCGAAGCTCTTGGTCTTGATGACCCACCAATGGAAATACACTTCATTGACAACACAGATCCAGCAGGTATAGACCGGGTACTCCACAAACTCAGAGATCGCCTCAACAGCACCCTAGTTATAGTCATCTCCAAATCGGGAGGTACGCCAGAACCTCGCAATGGTATGATGGAAGTTAAAGCAGCCTTTGCATCTCAAAACTTAGACTTTTCTACTCAAGCCGTCGCCACCACCACCCCTAATAGTAAACTAGGAAAAATTGCTAAATCTGAAGGATGGATAGATGTTATCCCGATGGCAGACTGGGTAGGTGGACGTACTTCCGAACTCTCCTCCGTTGGTTTGCTACCCGCAGCACTGCAAGGAATTGATATCCGGGCAATGCTTGCTGGGGCAAAAGAAATGGATGCAGTTACTCGCAAACATGAAATCAAAGGCAACCCCTCTGCTTTATTAGCTTTGAGTTGGTACGCCGTAGGTAATGGTCACGGGGAAAAAGATATGGTAGTTCTACCATACAAAGATAGTCTACTGCTATTCAGTCGTTATCTACAGCAGTTAGTTATGGAATCTTTAGGTAAAGAAAAAGACCTAGATGGTAAGGTAGTTAACCAAGGTATTGCAGTCTACGGTAACAAAGGTTCCACAGACCAACACGCCTATGTACAACAATTGCGAGACGGTGTATCTAATTTCTTTGTTACTTTTATCGAAGTTCTCGAAGATCGTGAAGGTACTTCTCCTGAAGTAGAAACAGGGGTAACTTCTGGAGACTACTTATCTGGTTTTCTCCAAGGTACTAGACAAGCACTCTATGAAAATCAGCGAGATTCTATTACAGTCACTATTCCTAAAGTTAATTCTTATAATGTAGGGGCATTAATTGCCCTTTATGAAAGGGCAGTTGGTTTTTATGGCTCTCTAGTTAATATTAATGCGTATCACCAACCAGGAGTAGAAGCTGGTAAAAAAGCCGCAGCCACAGTGCTAGAATTACAACAACAGGTAATAAATATCCTCAAGCAAGAGGGAGCTCCTCTATCTTTAGAAGAATTAGCTCAAAAAGCAGGAGCTGCTGATAAAATAGAAACCATATACAAGATTTTGCGTCATTTGGCAGCTAATAACCTAGGTATTGTTTTCCATGGAAATCTTGGACAACCAGCTAGTTTAGCGGTAAGCTATAAATAATAGTAGATAATATATTTCTCTCTTAGCATTGAGCATCAGGGGTAGGAGATTAATAGTTTACATTCCAAAGCTACTAATTATGCTATAATCTGATAAAAATAGTAGTTAGGGGTGCAAAACCAGACCACCCATGTGACCGCTATCCTTATAAGTCACCGCTAGCCTGGTCAAGCAACGTTATCCTCTGCGACTGCCGACAACCAAGCCAACATCAGTAGTAAAAGCATTTACAAGATTTTCTTGTAGACATTAGGAAATACTCCCTCAGTAGATAACCTTCTACTGTGAATTGTTAACAAATATTAGCACTCATAGTATCGTTAAGAACATAAGCTTAAATATTACCTAAATATACTTAAAATGTACTTTTTTTAAAACTTATGATGGTATATACTTAAGCTTATTTTACCCTACAAAGAGTAGGTAGAGTTCCCACTGATTTTAAGTCTGTGGAGAACATCAGATGACAACCAAGGAGATTTTGCTCTTCAGTGAAGCAGGAAGTTTTTCTCCAAGATTCAAACCTCAATTTGGGTAAGTTCAGTAGAAGGGCTATCATACCCCCGCCATGAGGAGACGACAGAAATTTCATCCGTCGTTTTTTATCCCCTAGCTAAAGCTGACGAATTTCCAAACTAAAGAAGGTTTTTAGATCAAACAATGCCCTTAACAATTCTTGTTGTTGATGATGACTTGGGAACTCGCTTATGTCTTAGTGATTACCTGGAAATATCTGGCTACTTGGTAATCAAAGCTGAAAATGGTCAACAAGCTTTAGATTTAGTTGAAAAATCTCAGCCCCATCTGATTATTACTGATATTGCTATGCCAAAAATGGACGGTTATGAACTGGTAAGACGAGTTCGGGCACGTCCAAGTTTTCGTCTCTTACCTGTGATTTTTCTAACTGCTCATACAAGTACACAGGACAGAGTGAAAGGTTATCAATTGGGGTGTGATATTTATTTACCAAAGCCTTTTGAATTAGTAGAGTTAGGAGCAGTAGTCCGCTCTTTATTAGATCGATATGCTCTGATCGCCCAAGCTTCACCCGGACCTAATTCTTTACCTACTAATAGTAAATCTTTGGTAACAGAAAAGCTATCAAAATCAGATTATTCAGAGACAGTATCTCAGTCAATTATCATAAATTCTCAGATTAGTTTGACAGCCAGAGAACAGGAAGTTTTGAGTCTCTTGCTTAATGGTCTTTCTAATGTTCAAATTGGCGATCGTCTACATTTAAGTCCGAGGACTATTGAAAAATATGTGAGCAGTTTATTGAGAAAAACTGATACTAACAATCGAGCTGAGTTGGTTCGTTTTACTATGGAAAATTACTTCGCTAATTAATATTAATTAAAGGAAATAGGGAATAGTTAGAGGTGTTAAATTTTCTGCATTTTTCCAAGTTAGGCGAATAAAAATCCCAACAAGGAGTGAACATTAATTTAGTTAGTATTTTTTGGTACTTTTTTCTAGGTTTAGCACTACTGAAACTAATGATACATCATTAGTTATTCAGCAAGCCCTAATTAATAATCTTTTCAGGAAAGTAATCTAAAATTCAGCGATCGCCAACTACTATTTTATTTTCATTTATCAAATAATCTAATAGCCCTTCACAAGCATCTAAAAGTATCTCAATCACATAATCAAATCCATCTGAACCACCATAGTAAGGATCGGGTACTTCCTTCACATCAAAATATCTACAAAAGTCACACATTAACTTTACTTTATCCCCATATTTATTACCAGTGTCTAAGCGAAGTATATCCCGATAATTTTCCTTATCCATTGTGAGAATTAAATCAAAATTATTAAAGTCTTCTACTTGAAATTTACGAGCAGAACCTTTCAGATTAATACCTCTCATCTTAGCAGCATAAGTCATTCTAGAATCAGGAGGGCTACCTATATGATAGCCCCCAGTACCAGCAGAATCACAAACTATGCGGTCGCCCAAATTAGCTTTTTCTATCAGATGATTCATAATATTTTCTGCCGAGGGAGAACGACAGATATTACCAAGACAAACAAATAATAGTTTATAAGGCATAAATTAATTGAGAATATAGAATGTAGAATATAGAATGTAGAATTATTAAATTAATTTAATTTAGAATGCAGAATTATTAAATTAATAAATTAACCATTTTTTAGTTCTAAATTCTAAATTTTTCAGAAATCCAAAAGACTAGGATACAGTTTCTCAGTTAATCTACTATTATATTTTGTAGCTACTTAACTTCAAACCTTTCCTAGCCATTATTACTATTTAAACTACGATAACCCTGGTATATTTAAACCACCTGTCAAATCCTCCATACGTTCACGCATAGTAGCAGTAGACTTAGTATAAGCATCTAGCATTGCTGCTGTAACCAGTTCAGAAATTACCTCTGCCCCTTCCCCCAGTGCATCTGGTGAAATTTCTACTCGCCGTGGTTCTTGGTTCCCACTCAAAAAAACCTTTACTAAGCCACCACCTGCTACCCCTTCAACTTCTAATTGATCGAGTTCTTCTTGAAGTTGTTTGGCTCCTTCTTGAACTTGTTGAGCTTTTTTAAAAGCTTCAGTTAGTTCTTTCATTTTACCTAGACCGGGAAGGCCAAAACCTTTTCCTGATTGTGACATAATTAATTACTCTTCTATGGTAAGTCTTATTTGGTATTTGTTTGTTGCCATTATAGATTCTCAATCACTGATACAGAATCTAATTTTATTTTGTGCTTTTGTAGGAGCTGATTAAAATGCTAATCTACGCAGCTATAGCATCATAGCATCTATCATAAAAATCATAACACTACATATAAATTTTTAGTCCTTGATTATCAGGAATAAATTGACATTTATTTTCCTAATTTATTCAATATTTCCTCAGACAATTCATTAATAATCTTAATCAAAAGCTCTTTATTGTTGCTCAACTGCCTTAAGTCTAGTAATTAATGGTTCCAGAAGGTGGGGAATCTGAAAATCCGACTAATTTCAGGTACTATTATAAAAAAGAAATATAAATTAATTTGTTGTTAGGAATCTGATTGATGAGCATAAAAATCATATTTCCAACGATAATTTATTCATTCTCTATACTTGATTTGTACCCCTAAACCGATGCAACTACTATAAAACACAAATTATAGTTTATTGGTATTATCAAGTTAGTACTTCTGAAAAATCTCCCATAACTTTTACTTCTGGTTTTAATAACAACGACCACTGCTTTTCCACCTGTTCTTGAACATGATAAATCAGTTGTAAAATCTCGTTAGCTGTAGCTCCCCCACAGTTAAGAATAAAATTGGCATGGCGGTGAGCAACTTGGGCCATACCTATTTGATAACCTTTAAGCCCAGTGTTTTCAATTAACCAGCCTGCTGATTTTGGTCCAGGATTCCGAAAAACACTACCACAACTAGGTAAGTGATAAGGTTGAGTAGTTCTTCTCTTGTAAAAATTTTCAGAAGTTATAGCTGTTAGCAGAGCAGGCTTTTCTCCTGGTTGTAACTGAAAAGTAGCTTGAGCCACAAAAATAGATTTACCTTGTAGCTTAGAATAGCGATAGCTGTATTCTAAATCTTGAGCAGACAAAATATTTATCTGACCATTAGGCAACATAACATGGGCATTCACTAATATATCAGCCATACATTTACCTTGTGCCCCGGCATTCATTACCACAGCACCACCAACAGTGCCAGGGATACCAACAGCCCACTCCAAACCTTGCCAGCCCATTTTTGCTGCCTTCCAAGCAAGACGTGGTAATGATTCACCAGCACCTACAGTCAGAAGACCTGTTTTTTGTTCAAAGTTGATGTGTCGGAGATGGCGACTGCCAATAACTAATCCAGATAAACCACTATCGCTGACTAGCATATTAGATCCAGCTCCTAGCAGAGTTATTGGTAGCCCTTCAGAGTTAGCAAACTGAAAACTTGCTTGTAAGTGATCTAATCTTTTTGGTGTAACATACCATTGAGCAGGCCCTCCGACTCGGAAAGAAGTTAGAGGAGCCAGAGGAACATTAGACTTAATTACACAATCTGTTCCTAATAACGGGATTGGTTTATACTGTGGCCTTTGATCTGAACTAGCTATGTGATAAGAGAGAGTCATGGTCATAACTAATAACTTGAATTATCGTAATTTAAAGGGGTCGGTTTTAGAGCTATACCAATTGAATAAATATTTCCTACATATTTGGTAGTCAACTAGCAGGATGACCGATGGGAACTATAAGTCATATAGCACAGGTGCGTATCAGGAATTATTACTATTACTCCTTCCTATTTCTGCAATGAGCCTTTAGCCTTTAGCCTTTAACATTATTTGATCAAATTGGTATTATTTAACTCAACTTAATATTCTTCATTAAGCTATTTCACTAGATGCGACCTGGACCTGATAGTGAGGTAGTTGATAATATGCCATGAGTTTTGGAATAATCTGATTCAGGTTGCCAGCACTCAGAAATATTGCCATATCCCCTGGTTGTAGAACTTCATGCAAAAATTTACTCACTGACTCTAAAGATGGTTGATAATAAACATATTGATGGTAACTAGAAATTGCTTCAACTACTTGTTGGCCATCAATTTGACCATCAGATGATTCTCCGGCACTGTAAATATCAGTAACAATCACCATGTCAGCATCATTAAATGACTTAGCAAACTCTGAAATAAAAGTCTGAGTACGACTATAACGATGAGGTTGGAATATAGCAATAACTCTTTCAATTGGCAATAAGTTATTTTGTTTGATGAGGGGTAAATTTGTGGTCGATATATGAGACTTTGGAGTTAATTCCTTACTTTTCCGTAAGCGAGCTGCAGCCAGAGTTGCATTAATTTCACTAGGATGATGAGCATAGTCATCAATAAATACAATACCGTTACATTCTCCTCTATGTTCAAACCGACGATGAGCTCCTTCAAATTTAGCGATCGCTGCAGCAATAGCTGTAAATTCTAGACCTAATAACCTACCTACTGCCACAGCAGCCAAAGCATTACTTAAGTTATGTTTACCCAATAACCCCAATTGTAGTTGTCCCAAAGGTTGGCCTCGTTCCCAAACACGAGCCAAGGTAAGATTAGATTGATAATCTACACAATCTACTGTATAGTCAGCCTCACTTTGGGGATTAATACTGTAACTAATGGTTGGCTGAAGTTTATCTTTAACATTAGAGCAGTCAATACAACCCACTATACTCTGACAGTTTTCTTTAAACACTTGGAAAGTTTCGACAACTTGTTCTAAACTTTCATAATGGTCTGGATGGTCTAACTCAATATTAGTGACTACACCAATGTGAGCAGATAATTTAACTAAAGAGCCATCTGACTCATCTGCTTCTGCCACCAGATAAGGACTTTTACCTAAACGAGCGTTACCTTCCCAGGCGTCTACTTCTCCACCAATAACAATGGTGGGGTCTAAACCAGCTTCTAGAAGCATAAACCCAATTAAACTGCTAGTTGTAGTTTTGCCATGGGTTCCAGCTACAGCTATGCTTTGATAATCCTGAATTAGAGCCGCCAATAAATCCGAGCGGTGAAATATTGGACATTCAAGTTCAACGGCGGCTTTATATTCAGAGTTTGTTGTATTAATTGCTGTTGAACAAACTACTTGTGGGAGTCGAGAAATTGCTTGGTTATTTCCCACTCTAACATTGTGTTTTTTTGTCATTACTGCTCCTGTATTTACACGGAGATCAGTAGGGGATAAATTTAACTTAGAATTGTTTGACAAAGGTAAATTTTGTTCTTCAATAGTTTGTTGAAATAACTCTAAATTTTTGGCTTCTTGATGCCAAAATATATGTGCTCCTATTGCTTCTAAGCGCTTTGTTATGTGGCTAGATTTGAGATCCGAGCCATAAATAGGCAACTTGCGTTTAGCTAAAATGTAAGCAAGAGCCGACATTCCGATACCGCCAATACCAATAAAATGAAATGGCTTACCACTTAAATCAACATATTTACTCATTAATTGCTCCTTACACACCAAACCGCGTGCTTAACACGCGACATCATACCAGGAATTTTTTTTTTTAGATAGAGTTTAGCAGTAATTTAGGAAAAACACTGTTTAGCTTCGTCAATAATCTCTATCTCTCGTGATTAATTTGTTTTATATCAAATATTTACCTACTGGCCAGTATCTTTCCGGACATATCCCAAAAACAGATCGAGGATTAATCATCAGGATTTTTTTCTAAAAGAACAAATATTTATCGTAACTAATCAGACCAAAAAAATTATTATTCAAGGTTAGTAGTTAGACAACAGACAATTGAAAAAAGTAGTAAGATGAAAGATTGCTAATTTTCACTTAACTTGAGCAACATCTGCTTGTTAAAATCGAGGACATCGGTTGAAGTTGTAGGGAGGTTTCATGGGACGTTTCTACAACTTCAAACTGTAACTTTATGACGCTTCGTATGATTTTTATTGAGTTGACTTAAAAATCATTTTGATATTTGACTTAATAAATTACTTGGGATCGTAATTAACCTACAAAAAAATTATCAAATTACCATTTTGCTGTATGATAATGCTCAAGGTTAATTTTCTTTTAAGCTCTCCTGGCTGAAATTCATATCACTTCTATAAAAGTAAAGGATGTGGAATCAAGCCATGGGAGAGTTTAAATCTGAAATAAATATCTGAAACTATCAAGTAAGTAAGCCGTGGGGCAGCACGGGGACTTGATAGATTGACTCGGAATATATCTACTTAAATGGATATATTTACCGAAAAACCCATACTGACACTTTTTTTATCAGTATGTAGAACTGTCTAAAAAGTTAAATTTTACAAGCTTTTGTTAGGAGGTAAAAAGTGATTAGAGTTGCCATAAATGGTTTTGGACGGATTGGACGGAATTTTTTACGTTGCTTGCTCACTCGTACAGATAGCCAACTCGATCTTGTAGCTATCAACGATACTTCTGACCCAAAAACCAATGCCCATCTACTAAGGTACGATTCAATGTTGGGTACTTTAAAAGGTGTAGATATTAGTGCCGATGAAAATTCTCTTACAGTCAATGGCAAAACAATTAAATGTGTTTCTGACCGTAATCCTTTAAATTTACCATGGGGAGATTGGGGTGTTGACTTAATTATTGAGTCTACAGGTGTATTTGTAACTGAGGAAGGAGCTTCAAAGCATTTACAGGCTGGAGCTAAAAAGGTTTTAATTACTGCTCCTGGTAAAGGTGGACAAGTTGGTACTTTTGTGGTAGGTGTGAACCACGAAGATTATAAGCATGAAGATTACAATGTCATCAGTAATGCTAGCTGCACAACTAACTGCCTAGCTCCTGTTGTCAAGGTTATACATGACAACTTTGGCATTATTAAAGGTACAATGACCACAACTCATAGTTATACTGGTGACCAACGTATTTTGGATGCTAGTCACAGAGATCTACGACGGGCTAGAGCTGCAGCGGTAAATATTGTGCCAACTTCTACAGGTGCAGCTAAAGCAGTGGCTCTAGTAATTCCAGAAATGAAAGGTAAGTTAAATGGTATCGCGATGCGTGTTCCTACTCCTAACGTTTCTGTTGTAGACTTAGTAGCTCAAGTTGAGAAAAATACCTTTACTGAACAGGTAAATGAAGTTATAGAGGCAGCTGCTAATGGACCAATGAAGGGAATCATTGAATATAGTGATTTACCTTTGGTTTCTATTGACTATCGTGGCCATGATTGTTCTTCAATTGTTGATGCTAGTCTGACAATGGTTATGGATGGCGATATGGTAAAAGTTATTGCTTGGTATGATAATGAGTGGGGTTACAGTCAGCGTGTTGTAGATTTGGCTGAAGTTGTAGCACAGAAGTGGGCTGCTTAATAATTAATAATTAATAATTAATAATTAATAATTAAATAGTTTAGGTTAAAAGCCTCCCTTTGAAAGGGTAAGAAAAGAAAATTTTTTCCTTGAGCGTCAATCCTCTCCCTAAAAGGGAGAAGTAATTATTAATTGTTAATTGTTAATTGCTGAAGGAGGCAAACCTAGAAACCTAGTTTTTTCGTAGATGTCTATTGTTAAAAACAACGATTTATGCTAAAGACTGGGTTTCATGTATGTAAGTCCGAAGAAAGAAAAAACTCCAATAAGATAGCTATGATCAGGTTTGGGTTAAGGCAGCAGTAAAATAAATAACTTTTTCAAAAATGTTGAAATCCTTGGCTAAGTGTAAGTTGCTCGTTTGGGTAGATTCCTTGGCTATCTATTAATAAGATGTCGGTGTCGTCTGTGGTTGTACCCACTATGGCTGCACCGACTCCAATTTTTTTTACTAATTTTTGGCCATAAAATAGTGGCAGACATAAAACTAGCTCGAAATCTTCTCCTCCATATAGTGCCCAGTTTAATGCTTGTTCAGATGAGACAAATTTAGTCAAACAAGGAGGAATGGGAATTTGATTTCGTTCAATTCTAGCCCCTACCTGAGATGCTTGACAAATTTGAATAATTGCATCTGCTAGCCCATCACTACTATCCATTCCTCCTACTAAGATGGGGTTTTTGCTATCCTCTGGACCACTAAAACTATTTAAAGATAAGCAATCCCATAAAATTGTTAAAATGTCAAATCTTGGTTTGGGACGTTGGTGAGCGAAAATTAGGCTAGAGCATTCTGCTTCTGTGAGAGATTCACCTAGTTCTGGAACAAGTAATAGTTCTAACCCAGCTCTTGATGCTCCATGGACTCCAGTGGCCACTATCACATTTTGGGGTTGACAAGTGGAACGAAGAATAGTGTTGAAAGGGTTAACTTGTCCAAAAGCAGTAATTGAGATAGTAGAAACTGGCGATCGCACAATATCTCCACCAACTATAGGGGTATTGTATGGCTGTAAGCATTCAAAAATACCTTTGTAGAGTTGTTCAACCCAAGTAACGGATGTATCGCCAGTTAAACCAAGAGCGATCGTAATCCCAATAGGAAATGCTCCCATTGCTGCCAGATCGGATAAGTTAGCAGCAGCACTGCGCCAACCTACATCTTCGGGGGAGGTTGTGCGATCGCTAAAATGTATTCCATCGACAAGCGTATCAGTTGTTACTACTAATGATTTGTTGGGTTGAGTTGGCAAAATAGCAGCATCATCCCCGATAATATCGTCTGGGCAAAAACGGTGTAATCTTTTTAAAAGTCCTTGTTCGCTAATATCTTTAACTTTGAGCATAGAAATATATCTATAATTATAGCTTTTTTGATGTTATATCAAGTCTCATTAATTAGCCATAATAAAAATCTTTTCTCTGATAAATTTCTCCGTGTTCCCTGTTCCCAGTTAAGTGTTCCCTCAATTTTTTATTGTGGGTATTCAAAAAGACATGATATTAATTACAGTAAAGTATATAAAGCAACCTTTAAATCTCCAGATGGGAAAAAAAGCGATCGGGTTAATACGCTTCGGTGCTAATGACTATAATATTTGTGATTTAGACTTGGGTCTCGTGTTGCTGTTGACGAGCTAAAATTGCTTAGATAAGACTACTGGGAAACCTGGTTGCTTGGAAAAATCGTTGGTTTAAACAAAAGACATCTAGGCGCATAACCAAGTTTATAGCAGTTTTCATGCTTGATAGACCAGAGGTAAAGACACCCTAATTATCGCGCTCATCTTTAATTCAGCAACTATTTTAGTAACAAGAGCTTTTATACTGACTCCTAACAATGAGTTTAGGGGTCTACTCAACTGAAAAACCCTGTTTGAGCCTGGTGCGTAAGTCCTGTTATAGAGGTTTTCATTGATATAGACCAAAGCTCTGAGTTCTGTAAGTCCTCAAATTTTACGCATACTCACGGCTTTGTTGCATGAATGTTGCGATATAGCTGCCGCACTTGCTCCGCCAACGCAAACTCCCCCCACAAGAGAAGTTAATTAGAATTCTACTTTGTAGCTTTCTGGTTTACAGTTCTGTATCATACGATTAAGTACAGCACATTGTATGAACAACTCCACTGCCTGATTATCAAATTTTCGTCGTCGTAACTTGCCCCCAAATATCACGAAGAAGTCTAAACATTGTCGTTTCAGATAGGGAGCGCCTATGGTAACCACTTTCACGCTTCCAAATATTCGCCCCGTCAAGCGAATCCGCCTCAAGTTTTCATCTCTAGGATGGGGAGTCCCTTTACAGTTACCATGTTGCCAAATTACTGCATCTTTTCGTGGCGGAATCGTCGGTTTGGCTCCTAGCTGACTGGCTTTTTCATAACAGTTGTACTTATCATAAGCCCCATCACCTGATACTTGAGTAATCTCACCTTCTACCCTATCTAATAGGTCACAAAATATTTGGTGATCGCTTACATTATTAGTGGTGACAACTGCTGTGACAATCTCTCCAGTGGCCTCATTCACCCCTAGATGTAATTTACGCCATGTCCTGCGTTTACGGGACAACCGTGAATCCTGGTTTTCCATTCCCCTTCACCGTATACTTTGACCCCCGTTGAATCTACTACTAAGTGAATCCCTTCTTTAGTTGGCATTACTGGTATCGCAATATTTAACTTTTTGAGCCTACGAGATACAGTGCTATGGTCTGGTACAGGTAAGTCTAGGTCCATCAAATCAAATATAGATTCTACAAATCCTTCTGTCTGTCCCATGCGCTAGTCCATACAGGCTACTCAGAGTAACCATTAGTTCAATAGCTATATCACTATAAGTATTAGACGCTCCTCTTCGTCCTGTCCTCTTTTGGTTTACCCACTGCTCTATTACTTCTGGTTTACCCACTGCTCTATTACTTCATTACTGAGCCAGAATGTGAGACTTCCTCTATGTTTTAAGGAGGCATCGTCCATACGACCAGTTGCTGACCCGGTACTTGCACTTAGACTTAGACTTGGACTTGGACTGAATCATATCTACGTTGGTGTAGGTTTTTTTGTGCCATGTACTGTTATTTTTACCCTATTTCCTTTGTTTGTGCAACAAAGCCCATACTCACTACTATTTATGTAGTCTACTTTTGTGAAAACTGCGATAATGGTTTACTATCAATGAATTTAACAGAATTTTCTTTGTTGCTTCTACAAAAAATATAAGATTTATCTTATTACAGTATAATTCATTTAAGTAAATCACAAAACTCTTTTGGGATAGGGAGTATGGAGTAGGAAGATACTTTGGAGTTGCGCGTA
Organism: Okeania sp. SIO2F4; assembly: GCF_010672385.1. Taxonomy (GTDB): domain Bacteria; phylum Cyanobacteriota; class Cyanobacteriia; order Cyanobacteriales; family Microcoleaceae; genus Trichodesmium. The sequence continues at coordinate 1,876 of NZ_JAAHGT010000093.1, read as the reverse complement.
CTCGCTGTAGTCTATCTATTTGAAAAACGCTATAATTTTTTATTTTTTGTTGAGATCGGAGTTGCAAGAGGGAGCCACAGTGCTCTATATCACTTCGCGATTCCTACTTACGCACTTACGCACAATTATACCAATTTCATAAACTTAGGCTACACTGGTTATCTACTGCCAGATTATATGTTTGATTCTTGAAATATGATGTGTAGCCATACTTGAGGAAATTGGTATTAATTATTTTTTAACTACTATATTGATGGAAAATTTTATTATTTAGCTTGTTGCTTGTTAATTTGTCAATTTCACCAGAATCTAGATTTATAGAATCCAGAAATTATTTTACCTGGCTAGTAAGTTCTGGATTAAAACTAATAATTAATACACTGAACTCTTTATTCATGTAAATTCCTAGAAAGAAAAATATGAGATTTAGTAATAAGTTTTACACCCTAAGCCAGAATATAGACTTATAGTATGTTAGATTTTTTTTGTATTATCTTAAACAATTATACAGGATAATTTACTAAAAACGATATAATTAAAATGTTTTTTTTTGCTATCGGAAAAATAAATATTACTTTTGCATATTTATTTGTTTTTTGTTAGTATATAAACAAAGCATATCGTTAGTTGAGAGAATAGTTGAGATACTGCGAATCTTAATTAAGTAACTATAATATTAGTCCAAATTTAATTTTTAATAAATACAATTAATAAATATTAAGAATTATGTAAAAGATTAATAAAAATTAATTAAAAAGCAGAGTTATTGACAAAAATCAAGACAACTATTAAGCCGAAATAGTGTTGTAAGCTACATTTTTTTCAGTGTAAATAATAAATGATAGTTTACAGTACAAGGTAAAAGACGACTTCTTAACATTACTTTAATAACTTTCCTGATCCATGAAACCAAGAATAATAGTCTGTGGCTTGGGTCGTACCGGCTACAAAATATTTCGTCTATTAAGACAGCAGGGTGCAACAGTTGTTGGCATAAGTGACCGCCCACTCCGTGGAGAGGGTTCAGAAATTATCGTTGGCAACTTTCGTTCAGCATCTACATTATTAGCAGCAGGCATTCAAAGTGCCCATACTCTGGTTTTAGCAGGGAAAGATGAGTCTGTTAATTTGGCCGTCTTAATGTTAGCAAGGATTCTCAATCCTAAAATTCGGATTATAAATCGCCTATTTAACACCAGTTTGGGCGATCGCTTAGACCATACCCTGACTGACCACACAACCATGAGTGTGTCAGCTTTAGCAGCTCCAGTGTTTGCTTTTGCAGCCTTGGGTAATCATGCTATTGGTCAACTACGTCTATACAATCAGACCTGGCCAATGCACGAAGAATTGATCGATCGGAATCATCCTTGGTTAGGTCGTAAGATCGCTTCGCTTTGGGACGATCGTTCTGTGATGTTAATTTACTATATACCAGCCGCAGATCCAATCGATCTAGTTTCTGCAGTAGTAAAAGGGCGACAGTTACAGGTAGGAGACCGCCTGATTATTGCCAGCAAACCTAGTGTGCGAACTCGCAGACAAAGTTTAATTCACAACTTCTTCAAAATATTTGCCAGACTCAGACAATTTCAGCGACATAGTAAATCAGCAGTAATCCTTAATTTAGCTCTTTTAGTAACTGTTCTAGTTTGTACTATTACTTATATTAGTATTAATCTGAATAATAGTTTTGTTGATTCCCTCTACTTTACTGTTGGTATGATTACAGGAGCAGGGGGAAATGAAAAAATAGCAGAACAAGCACCAGGTAGTATCAAAATATTTACTTCCATAATGATGCTTGTGGGTACAGCGATCGTAGGTATTTGCTATGCACTCCTAAATGACTTTGTATTAGGTACTCGCTTCCAAA
>NZ_JAAHGT010000929.1 GCF_010672385.1 Okeania sp. SIO2F4 | reverse complement strand
ATAGAGGGTTATGTATGGGCAAAATATTTAACAGATTGTAAATATAAGTATTGAGGGAGTAGGGAGTAGGGAGTAGGGAGTAGGGAGTAGGGAATAGGGGGGAAGAATTGATGATTTCTCTGCTAAAATGAAGTTTATTTTTTATTATTTGAGAGGTCTATTAGATTAGATAAATTTTTGGCCGATATTTCTGAGAAGTTGTACATACTGCTCAAAATTGTTCTACTCTAGTCTATGTACCTGAGAATATAGAGTTGTAATATGCCCAGAACTCAACGTAATGATAATTTCATTGACAAATCGTTTACGGTTATGGCAGATTTGATTTTGAAGCTACTACCAACAAATTATCAAGCTAAAGAAGCTTTTGCCTATTATCGTGATGGAATGTCGGCACAAGCTGATGGAGAATATGCTGAAGCTTTAGACAATTATTATGAAGCTTTAAAATTAGAAGAGGACCCTAATGACCGGAGTTATATTCTTTATAATATAGGCTTAATTCATGCTAGTAATGGCGAACACGATCGAGCATTGGAATATTATTACCAAGCATTAGAAAATAATCCCAGAATGCCTCAAGCTTTAAATAATATTGCTGTTGTTTTTCATTATAGAGGAGAACAGGCAAAAGAAACAGGTAACTCAGAAGAAGCGGATGGCTGGTTTGATAAAGCTGCGGAATATTGGAAACAGGCAATTAGTTTAGCTCCTAATAATTATATTGAGGCTCAAAATTGGTTGAAAACTACTGGGCGTTCAAATAAAGATGTATTTTTCTAATTAATTAGGGAGTAGGGAGTAGGGAGTAGGGAGTAGTTTTATTCAGCAGTAAGCTATCAGTTTGATTACCTTTAGTTGGCAACTAAAACTTGTCATTATTGTGCTTCAATTTTCTGGTTAAAAATTTAGTATAAGTTAATTGAATGCTTACTTTATTTATTAAAAAGCTGAGAGCTGACTGCTGACGTAGTTTTCATCAATAGACATCTCCAAGAATAAAAAATTAAATCAATTATTGTACATAAATTATCAATTACTTCCCCCTCCATACCTATTCCCTCTTTTCTGAAGATGTCTAATAGGAATGGAAGTAGTGAAAGGGCGTAAATATTTATAATTTATATCTAGGTTATCCAACGCCTTTAGTTCATTTTATAGTTTTGAAAATAGGAAAAGTTACTGATGACTATAGACCGGGAACAAGTCCATAAAGTTGCACATTTAGCTAGATTAGAACTCCAACCAGAAGAAGAAGAAATATTTACTACTCAGTTAAGTAGTATTCTCGAATATTTCCAACAGTTGAGTGAGTTAGAGACGGAAACAGTGGCTCCTACTACTAGGGCAATTGATGTTAGTAATATCACTCGTGAGGATCGTTTGGAACCTTTTCCTAACCGAGAAGAAATTCTTTCCTGCGCTCCAGAACAAGATGGCGACTTTTTTAAAGTTCCTAAAATTATAAGTGAAGAATAAAAGCTCAAATATCAGGGCAGCATATTTGAACTCAGAAGTCAGTAGGGGCGAATGGCCATTCGCCCCTACATTCGCAGCACAGACTAAATTTGAGAGGAGTGAGAATGTCTGCGCTAGTAATGGCGACTACTATAGACAAAAAAGGATATTCATTAATGCATAATGGATAATTACCTCTCCCTTTTAGGGAGAGGATTGACGCGGTAGGGAAAAAATTTATTTCTCGAGGGGAGATTGGAGGCAAGCGTTTGCGCTTCGCAAAGCTTCGAAGTTCGCGTAGCGTCCCGGAGGGAACGGAGACCTCGCCATCCCATCCTAAGGTCATGCTCCGCTTGCCGACCGCTCTCAAGGGGAGATTGGAGGCAAGCGTTTGCGCTTCGCAAAGCTTCGAAGTTCGCGTAGCGTCCCGGAGGGAACGGAGACCTCGCCATCCCATCCTACGGAATGCTTCGCTTGCCGACCGCTCTCAAGGGGAGATTGGATATGGCGAGGAGACCTCGCCATCCCTCGACCGCTTTTTCCCCTTTCTTGGGGAGGCTTTAAAGGGTGAATTATCTAATTATTTAATTGTTTAATTGTTTAATTGTTTCGGTAAAGATTAGCGATCGCTAGTTTCGTTAACACCTGGATACTCTTGCTCCTCTGGGCTTTGTTGCATGAAAGTATATAGCTGCCATACTTGCTTGTGCATATGTACTTCATAATGCGCGGAAACTGCTGTAACTATTGGACAACAGATGAATAAAACATCAACTATTGTCCAATAGATGAATAAAACATCAATCTCGGAAAAGAGATCGATATAGCTACCACACTTGCTCCGTGTTTTCCTGAGGTCATGCTTCGCTTTCCATGTGCGTAGTAGGAACAAATGTTCTATCGCTACTTTCATGCAACAAAGCCGCTCCTCTGTTAAAAAAACTTTGCTAAACGACGTAATACCAAATATTCCCAACTAAAAATCGAATAACCATAGCCTTGTTGTTTGACTGCTTCGACCTGTTTTTGCACTGTATTAAGTGAGAAAGGAACAACATTCCTGGTTGCTGAGATACCAACTCCAACTGGCACATAATAAGAAGCAGTGTAAATACCAGAATTTGATAAACTTGCAACCATCGCTTCTGGTGTTGGACGATAAACCTGCAACACTATTTCATCTACTATCCCTTGTTCCACCCACGACAACCAATCTTGATTGTATTTTGAGACAGCAAAGTTGTAAGGATTAGGTGAAAGACTAACCACCAGTTGGGAATTTTTGGCTTTAATGTGACTATACACTTTTTGGGTTAAGGTTGTTAACGCCTGACGTTGATTACTATTACCAAAAGCCTTGGGAACAGCCCAATGATCGTCTAATTGAATTCCTTCTAACCCTTTAACTTTGAGAATATCATCTATGTGACCTAAGATGTATTCTTGAACTTCTGGATGAGCTGGATCTAGCCAAACATTTCCATCTTCTACAGTTTCCCCTTCTACTGTTTTTAGTAACCAATCTGGATGTTTCTGAGCAATAGCATTTCCAGGATAAAGCATCATACCATATTCAAACCACGCATAAGGCTTTAATCCTTGACGGCGAGATTCTTGAACCGCTGCTTTGAGAGGATTAGTCAAAGGAGGACGCAATAAAAAGTGAGTAGAACTGTCAGAAGTTGGATAGAGCGTTCCTTTTAAACCATAAACACTAAAGTAAACACGATCATATCCTGACAGAGAAAGGTGATGTAGGATTTCATCTAAGAATGTGGTGTGATGTAGAAATGCTGTGGCAACATTGGTCATCCAAATTCCCTGCATCTTCTCTTTAACTACAGGAGAACGAGGAGACGCATGATGAGTCGCCACCGATAATAAACAAACCCCTACTACGATGCCTAACCATCTGAGGAACTTTTTGATGATTCTTTTCATTAGACATCTCCAGAAACTAAGCTTTACTCTTAAATTACAAAAGTTTGAGATTAATTTTCGGAGAAGTCTATTTGAAAGTTAAGTTTTTCTGATTTGGTATTTAATTGCGATCTAAATTTTTGGTAGTGGTGTACAAGTAGTGATACTCGGATAATAAGGTTAATTAGAGAGCGAATATTATTCTTTTGAAATATAGAATTTAGGGGCTTTTCTGTTCCCCGTTCCCTGTTTCCTTGCTTCAGTCTAAATCACTACATCTACAGGAGTACAAAATTTTTTAGTTTCTACAACACCCTCAATACACTAGAAATTCTATCAATCACATCTAATGATTGAATTTCATCTAATGCTTGTCGGAAGTTTCCTTCTCTGACATCATGGGTAACAACAACTATTTCTGCA
>NZ_JAAHGT010000928.1 GCF_010672385.1 Okeania sp. SIO2F4 | reverse complement strand
TCAAATAAAATATTTTTCATGACAATAAGGGAATAGGGAGTAGGGAGTAGGGAGTAGGGAATAGGGGAAATTAACGAAGTCAGAAGTTAGAAGTCAGAAGTCAGAAGTTATTTTTGTAACGGGGATTTGAGCAAAGCTCCCAAAATATTTCGCCGATCAAGGCAGGGTTTTAGACCCAATTATTTTGATAATTAATGATTTGTGTACAATAATCAAAAATAAAATTGATTATTGGAGATGTCTACTGTTTAAGACAATAAATTTAAGCTCAAAGGAAATAGGGAATAGAGAATAGAAAAATATCCTAATCTTAATGCGTAGCACTATAGTATCCTTAAGTTATATTGACTTGGAAATTTTTAGCATAGGTAGTAAAGACAAAATATGCAAAAGCAATACTATTTCTTGAATTAATTTAATGTCTCAATCGACAACTCTATTATCTTATTAAGAATTTTCCTGAGTCAAGTTAACATATTTTCTTAGTCTTACGAATAATCCTTATCATAAAAAATATAAACTGAAATACATCATCAAGGAGAAAAATTAATGGATCTAGTCAGACTCCAAAACTCATTGGACAATATCTCGTTTGCTGTCTTATTTTGCACCATGCTGATTTATTGGGTAGGTGCTGCTTTTCCTCGTATCCCTTATCTCTCAGTTTTGGGTTCTACAGGAATGGCGATCGCTAATCTCTGTATTGCAACATTACTTGGCGCTCGTTGGTTAGAAGCTGGTTATTTCCCTATTAGCAATTTGTACGAGTCTCTATTTTTCCTAACTTGGGGACTTACTACTATTCATCTTATAGCTGAAAATATGAGTGGCAGTCGCCTAGTAGGGATTTTTACCTCTCCAGTTGCTATGGGTATTTCTGCTTTTGCTGCCCTAACTTTGCCTTCCAATATGCAGATATCTGAACCTCTGGTCCCTGCTCTAAAATCTAATTGGTTGATGATGCACGTTAGTGTGATGATGTTGAGTTATGCGACTCTTATGGTGGGGTCTTTACTGGCGATCGCTTTTCTAATTATTACCAGTGGCCAAAAAGTAGAACTTAGTGGTAGTTCTTTTGGCACTCGTGCTTATAGAAATAATCATTTCGTGAAGCACTCGCAGAATTTGCAACTGCAAACAGAAGTTGGTCACCTAAACGAAATGAATAACAACCATGAACCTTTTCCCCTATCTACAAACAATGGCCATAGTAAAACTGCTGTCTTGGAAATGACCCAGGTTACTCAAACAGTTGAGGCAGAAACAACCCTTTCACCTGAGCGTTTGAATATTGCTCAAACCCTAGATAACATTAGTTATCGTATTATTGGCTTAGGGTTCCCACTGCTGACTATTGGGATTATTGCTGGAGCAGTTTGGGCAAATGAAGCTTGGGGTTCTTATTGGAGTTGGGACCCGAAAGAAACTTGGGCTTTAATTACTTGGTTAGTATTTGCAGCTTATCTTCACGCTCGTATTACTAGAGGATGGCAAGGGCGAAAACCTGCTATTTTGGCTGCTACCGGATTTGCTGTAGTCTGGGTATGTTATTTAGGAGTAAATCTTTTGGGTAAAGGTTTACATTCCTATGGTTGGTTTTTTTGATTGAAAAGCAATGGGGTATAAGGAGGAAAGAGGTAAGTTAAAAGTTAAAAGTTAAAAGTTAAAAGTTAGATTTTATAGACTGAAGACTTTAGATAGTAGAGTAATTTCAAGGGATTATTTCACATCTAACAGTTTGAAACTATTTTTGACTAAAAAATTGTATCTCAAGTTTCCCCTTTTAAGAGGATGAAAAAAATATTCGATTCAGTATTTCAAGCTGGATGCTTGAGGGGAAAGAAATGATAATTGATAACTGATAACTTAATTTACTTTCTTCTTTCTTCCTTTATTCAGAATAAATCCAGGATAATTATTATGGAAACTGAAGTTCATCTATTAAATAATGATGATGTTTTGTCTACAGGTGCTAGTCTTTTAATGTTTCAATGTACATTTAAAGTTAGTGAATATATAACTATGATTTTAGCTAGGTTAGAGTCGGAAAATTTATTTGAAGATGGGCTAGAATGTCAATTATTGAAACCTGGTTCTTACTGGAAAAAAGGAAAGGTAAAACTTCGTTTAGAATTTTATACAGAAACTTATGATACTGTTTCAAAAAAAGGGTTATCTGAAACTGCTGTTAGTTCTATAGCTCAGTCCTTGACTTATCTAATACAAAATTCTGAAGAAATACCACAGGATGTAGGAATGTGGAGTTAATTTGTGATGATTTATCATTCACCAGTTAGTAGTTTTTATTTGAACTTTTTAGTAGGTTATTTTTTCTAGTCTATCTAGTCTATACTTAATTTTATAGGGTGCATCTCAATTTTGAATAAAGCCAAAAATTTATCGCTTTTAGGGAACAGGGAACAGGGAATAGGGAACAGGAAACAGGGAATAGGGAATAAGAAAAAAGTATTTTTGCAAATATTTTAGATGCACCCATTTTATATTGTTTAACTGGAGTCATTGGAACTAAGATAATCAGTTAAGCAAAGGTATTTTAAAGTCTACAAAAATACTTTTTATTTATTTCCGACTACTTAGCAATAGAGAAATAGATTAGGGTATCCTTCTGTTTCTTATTCCCTATTCCCTGACAACCATAATTTGTTATCCTACCGAAAAGACATAGTGCTATAGGGTTACCCGAAACTCAAAAGTAACTCATGCAAAAGTTCAAAGTAATCTCTAAGTAGGTTTCAGGATTTAGCAATTTCAAACAGCTAATTGAGTAGTGCTATATAACTAATGCCATTTCTCAAAAACTTTTCTAAATTTTATTAAGCAATTAAGCAAGAGAGTGGGTAGGGACGTTGCATGGAACGTCCCTACAGAGAAGCAAACATCAGAATAATTAAGATGCTCCTAGGGTGCTAATTATTTAATAATTGAAGTGCTACCTAAGTAGAGCAACACTTTTGAGATTTGGTATAACCTTAAGTCATTCAAAAACTGTATTGAATAAAAATCAAGCCTCACGTTAGTAATCAAAAAAACTAACATATAGTAATTCTCGCTCTTAGTGAAATACACAAATTTTATATTTTCGGCAATAGAGAAGAGAAAAAAATACTGTATCTCATTAATAAGAGAACTGCTATATTTGCCAATAGCTCAAAAAACTTATGGAGAAATATCTAGAAAAAATCGTTAGAGGTCGTGCATCTTGAATTGTTACTCTAGGTTATCAAACTTACAAATCCCCTACCTAGCAAGAACCTAATAATGATACTCTAAAATTTTCGACAAATAAATACTGAATTCAAGCTTTTATAGCGTTTTTCATATAGATAGATTACAGTTAGTACAGGCAACCCAAAAGCATTTCCCTACTTCCTACTTCCTACTTCCTACTTCCTACCCCAAAATTATTTTGTGGTCTACTTAAATTAAAAGTGCTGTAAATTTTAACTTCTGTGAAAAGGTATCGGACAGATTTTAGCAATGGAAAATCAACTTAATTTTCAAAAAAAAAGTTATTCTGAACTCCTACTATATCTGGCTTTAAATATAAAAGACTTTCAAATATTACCCAAAATAAAATTAGAAACTGACTTACCCCAGAAAGTTAGAGACAATATCAAAACTTATTTTTGTACTTATAAGTCTGCTTGTGAATTTGCTAACCAGATCTTCCTAGAAATTCACAATCCTGGTGCGATAAAAAAATACTGTCAACAAAGCAAAATAGGGAAAAAATTACCAACTGCATTTTATATTCATATCTCTGCTTTAGACAAACTTCATCCA
>NZ_JAAHGT010000927.1 GCF_010672385.1 Okeania sp. SIO2F4 | reverse complement strand
TTTGCAGCAGTACCGGAGGAAAGACGACTTAATTCATAAAGTTTAATGGCAGCAATTAGCAATGTAGGGACGTTGCATGCAACGTCCCTACGGGATTGAGGAAAGATTCTTTATGACAGCTATTTAATGAGACATGATATAAGTTCTTCAGGGGTTAATTTTAAGGCTAAGGCTGTTTCTTCTGGTATATTAATAGTTAGTTGATACATAGGTAGAATCTATAATGGATAATTGATAATTGATAATGAAACTGACAACTAATAGCTGATAACTGATAACTGATAACTGATAACTGAAATCACCGCCACCACCGGGAAACGTCTTGAATAGCAATGACTGTCTTTTTGATTGCTTCTTCACCTCCTAAAGCAAAGATGACGGGAGTTAATGCTGTTATGTCTGAGAGTAAGTCGGGGCGAGTGCGAAGGGATAGGGTGTGAAGGGTATTTTGCCAGAGGGGGTAAAGTTGAGTTGTTCGGATTTGCGAGAGTTTATCAGCCAGAGCTACGAGAACTTGGGCGCGATATTCCTCAAACTGAATCTGTTGAGCAGCAACCAGTGCTTCTGGTAATAATTCTGACGATTTCCCACAAACAAACAGCACAAAGCATACTGAAGTTATTGTCAGTTGAGCCGCTCTGAGCGAATAAATATTTTTTTGTGACGAACGAGGGTGTTTTTGAAACCAGACTATATGTAAAGTTTTTTGCTGGGTTGCCTTGCAGTAGCTGGATTAAGATTAAATTCAGTATCTATAAATTGCACTGGATAGTAAGTATTAATCCACAGATGAGCGCCACAAGGTGCTGGTTCGTAAGGCTGATAGACAATGTAGCAAGGACCTGAAATATATAATTCATAACCATAATCGTTGCGCTTGCCGTGCTTGAGTGACACTACAGGTTCCAATTCCTCTGGAGGCTTACCTATATTGCCTTTAATGTTGTGTTGATTAACGTGAATCATTTGAGGTACGCTGGTTTCTTGCTTGTGCCAGATACCTTTCGGACCGCGCCGAGCAGGAGTGATTACGGGCATACCGCTCGAAGATACTGGAATTTCCCAGAATCTCCCATTTTTTTTGGCTCCTTTGACTCTTCCTTGAGCGAGTAAAACTAATAAACGTTGACGGGAGATACCTAATAATAAAGATGCTTTTTTAGTACCCATGATTTTTTTATCAACTGTTGGACAATAGTTAGTTTAGGTAAAATATAATAACAATAACGAAGGTTACCTAAAAACAAATATAAACACTCATTATTGGTTTTGTCAACAAGAGAGTTTGCTGAAAAAGTATGAGTGGTTAGGGTAGGAGTTAACTGAGATGGCCCAAACCTGAATCGAGAGGTTTCAAATCTCAACTTCCTTAAAAGATGCGCTTAGGGGTTCTACAATTTCCATTTTTCCCTATTCCTTTAACTGATAACTGACATCACCGCTTCTGGCGATCTATTAGCTAAAGCTGTGAGAATTAGGGCGCGATCTCTATGAGTATCAATTTGTCGAGCAGCATCCAGAGCTTCTGGTAATAATTCTGGTGTTAATTTATCAACCAAGGCGCTGAGAGCTTGGGCACGATGAGACTTCTTCTGAATCTGTCGAGTGGCAGCCAGTGCTTCTGGTAATAATTCTGGTGTCAATTTATCAGCTAAGGTACTGAAAATTTCGATACGATTAGACTCATGCTTAATCTGTTGAACAACAGCCAGTACTTCTGAAAGCGCCTGTTTTTTTAAATTTTCTGGCAAATAATCAACTAATTTTGTCAGAGATTCTACTTTATCTTCTAGACGAGGTTTTTGTAATGCGTAGGCTAACCCTTGCCCTGGAGTCCAGAAGTCATGTTTAACCAAAGCCACTAACAAATCTGCTGGTAACTTCGCTGCCAAACTATTAATAGAAGCAGTTATCAAAGCATAACGACACTGTAACCCAACAACTTGAGGCAACCTATGTTCATCCCAGTCAACCTCTGCTAATTCCCAAGCACGAGCCACATTATTAATAAAAATCCCCATTCGCCCCAAACGATCGCACGTTTCATACCAACCATTAGTTCCATTTTTCGACTCCTCCGCTAATAAACCATGAATCTCCTCTATCTTCCCGGCTTTTTCAAAATGCCAGACTAGATGCTGATGAATATAACCATCATTAGGTAAAGTATGCCAAAGATGATTATCAGTTAACCTCCTGTATTTCTCCAAAAATATTCCGTGAGTCTTAGCTAGACCAATACCCAAGCCCGACAGATCGCCCCTACGCCTTGGCTTTGGAGGTGCACTCAACAAATGCCGAGCGATATCGTGAAACAAGTCATGTAAACGATAAGTAGACTTACCATCAGGTAAAGCCACACCATCTAACAACAACGCCTTCCTCCGCAAATCCTTCAACTTATCCCTCGCATCCCTCTCATCATTCATACCCCAGAGGACAGCCGCCATCCCTGGAGTAATATTCACATCATCCGGCAATATTCCCAACCAAATAAAACCCTCCCGCGTTTCCTTTTCTAGTAGCTTAACACTTAAATTCAAGGAAGCTCTCAAACTGAACCTTTTTAAATCAGCCTCATCAGTAACATCCCTCGCACTTGGTCTATCCAACGTTTTTAACCGAGCAATCTCTCGTTGAATATTCTCTAACAGCACTGCCCAAGATTTACCACCTGCAACTTGAGCCGCTGCTAACTCCAAAGCTAAAGGCAAATATCCCAGTTCCTTAACCAAAGCCTCCGCCTGTTTTACTTCCTCTCCCGTAATTTCACGCCCTAACTTTTGACTGAGAAGTTGCATTGACTCGGATAAAGTCATCACATCCAAACGGCTTTGTTGCATGAAAGTGGCGATCGCAAATTACTCCCACAAGAGGGGAGACTAAATGTCTAGTTGATAACTTTCGGGTTTACCATTCTGTATCATGCGCTTAAGCATAGCGCATTGAATGAATAACTCCACTGCTTGGTTGTCAAACAATCGTCTCCTCAACTTACCCCCGAATAAAGCTTTGAGTCTGAACATTGTAGTTTCTGACGTGAGAACGCCTGTGGTAGCCACTTTCATGCTTCCACTCCTTTCGCCCACAGATGCGAATGCGTCTGAGATTTTCGATGGGGAGTACCTCTACAGTTGCCATGTTGCCATGTTGCACTGCATTTTTGCGTGGCGCAATGGTGATTTTAGCTCCTTTGTGACTCGCTTTTTCATAGCACTTGCACTTATCATATGCTCCATCACCAGACACTTGTGCTATTTCACCTTCTACTCCATCAAGCAAGTCAGGGAATACTTGGTCATCACTAACATCGTTGGTTGTTACTACAGCCGCGACTATTTCTCCTGTCGCTTCATTTACCCCTAGATGTAGTTGACGCCATCTCCTACGTTGACGCGACAACCGTGAATTCTGGTCTTCCATTCCCCTTCACCATATACTTTGACCCCTGTAGAATCCACTACGCGCGTGAATCCCTTCTACCTTTGGCATCACGCTGTAAGTAATGTTTAGCTTCGCGATCCTACGAGATACAGTGCTATGGTCTGGTACAGGTAAGTCTAGTTCCATCAAACTAAATATAGATTCGACAAAACATAAGTGTCTGTCCCCTCACGGGGTGACAAGGTAGCTGAAAGCTATATATAGAGGTGGACTTATCAAATAAGCTGAAGAATAGTTCAACTAAAATCCCACTATTATTGAGAATAGATGGGGGTGTGGTGCGTTCGCGGAGCGTTGCGGAGCGCAGTATCGCGCCACACAGTAGCTTGATTATTTATTCAAATAACTGGCAAAACAGTTAAAAA
>NZ_JAAHGT010000926.1 GCF_010672385.1 Okeania sp. SIO2F4 | reverse complement strand
TTTAGCTTATCACGCTCAACAGTAATACCGTGAGGAGGACCTTGGAAAGTCTTCAAGTAAGCTACAGGAATCCGCATATCTTCCAAACGTAGCGCCCGTAGTGCTTTGAAACCAAATACGTTACCTACAATGGAGGTTAACATATTAGTTACAGAACCTTCCTCAAACAAATCTAGAGGATAAGCTACATAGCAAATATATTGATTATCTTCACCGGGAACAGATTCAATATCATAACAACGACCTTTGTAGCGATCGAGGTCAGTCAACAAGTCAGTCCATACTGTTGTCCAAGTACCAGTAGAAGATTCAGCAGCTACTGCAGCTCCAGCTTCTTCTGGAGGAACTCCAGGCTGAGGAGTCATACGGAAGGCTGCTAGAACATCTGTATCTTTTGGTATGTAATCAGGAGTGTAATAAGTTAGTTTATAGTCTTTTACTCCAGCCTGATACCCAGACTTAGACTGACTTTGTGTTTTAGCGTAACTCATATCTTATTTCCTAAGAATCTACTTCTTGACATCCTCCCGACGTTGCGCATGGCGCGACAACGCGGGATTCCTAAACCTCGCGGATTAGGGCTTTCTGCTTCTAACGCACCTGCCTCTGAGGCCGAACCTCTTTCTGGTCTTACGGTCGCTCCACAGACAAGCCAGCGCGGTCTTGGGGGTCTCCCCCATGAGCGACTGGCGCTGACACTGCTAGCCCAGCAGTCTTATTTTATCTAGTTGTACGGACGTTGCATAACAAAAATGCGAACGTCCCTACCTGAGGCCGTCAGCGGTTACTCATCCACAGGCATTTTCATGTCGGCGACAGCCGAAACGGTCAAGCCGACCGCATTTCTTGAGTGCGTCTTGCATTACATATTTGATAATATCAAGAATTAGAACTTTTCTACTTAAAAGATTATTTATTTATTAATAACTTTTTTTAATCCTTTTGTTACATTTTTTAATTTTATTGTAGTAATAGTTGGAAATAAATCAAGTGCATAATTGCTCATTGACAAAAAGTCATAGATATGCAATAAAAAATTAACTTCTGACAAGAGGATTAAAGATTAAGTAAGCTATAGGGGATCAAAAAAAAATTACAGACTAGGGAAAACTCAAGACTCTAATAATTAAGTAGTATAAGCAATTATACTCTGATATTTTGTAGTAAGTATGGCTAATGGTTACAAGAAAATAGTCGTTTTTTCCTAGAAAAAATTACCAGCCAATACAGCAAAAAATCGGTAAATTAATTTTCATGGCGGGCTAATTATTTAGGATTTATCTATTAATAACTATCCTGTGAAAATACTAAATTAGTATACATTTAATCTGCATTTTTTCATAACAAAAATAAAAATCAGCAAAACTGATTATTCTTGACTATAGCAATCCGCGCATAGGTTGCGGGTAATCAAAAAGTAAATAAAAAAACTGAAACTCTTACCAGTTAAGAGTTAAGAGTTAAGTGTTCCCTAAAAAGCAGTAAGATTTTTGACAGGAATAAAATAGGATTGCTATATAAATATTTCCTTAATTTGACTTGCACTAAGCAAATTAGATGGACAGTAGTAGTATGAAACAGAAAGCCCCTACCAGTGATGCTAGGAAATCGCGCGTCGTCTCGTAGAGCAGGGTCGGGAGGATGTCAAAATAGTTTCTTTCTATCTAAACAGTATCTGAAAAAAAGGGTAAGTTCAGTAGAATGGAAATCTCTCTATCTATTGGAAAAGCTTAATGCGATCGCTTCCCTAAAATCAACCAAATTATGATATAATATTAAACCCTTGTATACTATCATTTTATTCCAATAGTTTATTATGAATACAACTCCCCGTCGCTATCACATTACCACTTTCGGCTGTCAAATGAACAAAGCTGACTCCGAACGCATGGCAGGTATCCTAGATAATATGGGCCTCATCTCTTCAGAAGACCCGAACGAAGCCAATATCATTCTATACAACACCTGCACTATTCGTGACAATGCCGAACAAAAAGTTTACTCCTATCTAGGTAGACAAGCAAAACGCAAACATCAACAACCAGACCTTACTCTCATTGTTGCTGGATGTGTTGCTCAACAAGAAGGAGAAGCACTACTGCGACGGGTACCAGAACTAGACTTAGTTATGGGACCTCAACACGCTAACCGTTTGCAAGACTTATTAGAACAAGTATTCAATGGCAACCAAGTAGTCGCTACAGAACCCATTCATATTGTCGAAGATATTACTAAACCCAGACGGGATAGTAATATTACTGCTTGGGTAAATATAATTTATGGTTGCAACGAACACTGTACCTATTGTGTTGTTCCTAGCGTGAGAGGTGTAGAGCAGTCTCGCTATCCTGAAGCTATTCGCGCTGAAATGGAAGAGTTGGGGCGACAAGGTTATCCAGAAATAACATTGTTAGGGCAAAATATTGATGCTTACGGACGTGACTTACCGGGAGTGACAGCAGAAGGACGCAATAAATACACATTCACAGATTTACTTTACTATGTGCATGATGTACCAGGTGTTGAACGTATTCGCTTGCGACAAGTCATCCCCGCTATTTCACAGAACGTTTAATTAAAGCTTGTGCTGAGTTGCCCAAGGTTTGCGAACATTTTCATATTCCGTTTCAGTCTGGAGATAATGAATTATTGAAGGCGATGGCAAGAGGTTACACCCATGAGAAATATCGCCGAATTATTGATAAAATTCGGGAACTGATGCCAGATGCTTCTATTAGTGCTGACGCAATAGTAGGTTTTCCTGGAGAAACTGAGGAACAATTTGAGAATACCCTGAAGTTGGTTGAGGATATTGGGTTCGACCAGTTGAATACTGCTGCTTATTCTCCCAGACCGGGAACTCCAGCAGCTTTATGGGAAAATCAAGTGAGTGAGGAAGCTAAAGCAGACAGACTGCAAAGGTTGAATCATTTGGTGGGGGTAAAAGCAGCAGAGCGATCGCAACGTTATATGAGTCGTGTTGAAGAAATTTTAGTTGAAGACACAAACCCTAAAAATTCTACTCAAGTTATGGGTCGTACCCGTGGAAACCGTCTGACATTTTTTGAGGGGGATATTAATCAGTTGAAAGGTAAGTTAGTAAAGGTGAAAATTACTGAAGTACGTCCGTTTAGTTTGACAGGAGAAGTCAGGCAATTTGTGGAAGTCTAGGAGTTGTAAGGGTATGTTTAATAAATAAGACTCATATTCTGATAGAAAGTTCTACTTTCACAATTTTGATCGATCACTGAAATAAAATAATAAAAATTCTTTCTAGTAAAACCATACCCTAACTGTACTTTAAGATTTTTTACACCGAAAATGGCTTCAAACCAAGTATTAGCAAGGGAAATACCTCACAATGCTAAAAATAGCTAAAACCTAGATATATCAAGAAAACAGTTGATTCTAGGTTCAAAGATTACTGTATAAGGTTTTGAGCTGATTTTTAACCTATTTTTTTCTAAAGTCCAGCTAATGTGGAGATGTTTAATAGAAATCTCCGATAATCAAAAATCAAATCAATCTTATAAGGAAAAATTATCAATTCTTTCCTCCTTCTCCCTGCTCCCTCTTTTCCGAAGAGGTCTAATATTTTCAGGACTTACGCAGAGGTACTACATATAGCGGAAAAAACTATATCGTTATAGTTTTTGAACTCTATATATATGGTCTTTGCGTAAGTCCTAATTTTATCCAACTAAATGTCGGCAGGGGTCTCCCGTTATAATCTTTGATTTAACGGGAGGGGAATGCCGACCCGCAAATAAACACATATCGGTATTAAATTTTTCAAGTTTTTTGTGTTGACAACATAGCTG
>NZ_JAAHGT010000925.1 GCF_010672385.1 Okeania sp. SIO2F4 | reverse complement strand
ATCCGTAGAGAAATACTTTTGAATTTTGAATTTTGAATTTTGAATTCCTCCACGCCAGTCCAATATCCAATCTACAGGATTCGATACTATGACTTGAGTATCTTGGAAATTGGGTTGTACAGCAATCAGTCGAACTTCATAACGTTTCTCGTAAGTATTGAAATCTAGTTCCACTACCGCATCACATATTCCTTCAGGAATTTCTTCCTTATAATGACCCCACCAAATACCAGGAAACCCTTTATCTATAGACTCATCGCAAATTTCAAAACTTGTTTTAATATATTTGACCTTATTTCCCCGTAGGTCTGTTTGGTTCCGGTGCCAAGTATCAGTAAACCAACAATTTTGAATCAAAAGTTTAGGCACCGGGTTTCCCATACCACAGGGTTCTAAAAGCTTCAGTTCTTGAAATAAATCTCTACCTAACTCAGATACAGTCACAATTAAATCTACTTCTATTACTGGGGTTTGGTTGAGAGTTAATCCTGATGTTTCTCCCAATAGTTGATTAATAGCATCTGTAAATATCGGAATATTTTCTACTGGCAAACTGAGACCAGCAGCGAAAGGATGACCGCCAAACCTATCTAATAAATGTGCCTGATTTTTCACCAACTCATAGAGGTCTATTTTACCAACAGAACGAGCAGAACCACGAGCTAATAATTTTTTTTCAGAAGTTCTATTAGCTTCAGTTTCCTCACTCAATAGAATAGTAGGGCGACCATACTCTTGAGCTATTTGCCCTGCAACTAATCCTAGCACACCAACAGGCCATTGAGGATCTGTCAGAACTATAACATTAGTAGTAGAAAGGTCTACTTTAGTCAATTTTTGGCCAATATCTTCAACTACCTCTCTTTGTAGAGATTTGCGCCTAGAATTGGCCAACTCTGTTTCTAACGCTAATTTTTGACAATTTTGAGGGTCACGACTGGTTAATAGTTCTACACAAAAACTGGCATCTCCCATAATTCTACTCACAGCATTAATTCTCGGACCAATACCAAAAGAAATATCCGTAGGGCGATCGCCTGTTTTTTTGCACAATCCTAAAAGTTTAGCAACTCCTGGTCTAGTAGTTTTGTGTAATTGTGTACTTAATTTTTGAATACCTATTTGTGCTAAATAACGACAGTCATCTGTTAGTTGAACTAGATCGGCAATTAAACCAATAGCTACTAAATCTAATAATTCTGTTAGGGGAAGTTTAGGTATTTCTGGATAAGTTAAATAAAGTGCTTCTATAAGTTTATAAGCTACCCCAACTCCAGATAAATTATATAGGGGATGATCGGGGGAAAAATAGCGGGGATTAATAATCGCAAATAATGGCGGACGTTCTGAGGGAAGGGTATGATGATCGGTGACAATTATATCTATTCCTAAATTATTTGCATATTCTATTTCAGCAATATTTGTACTGCCTGTATCGCAGGTAATTATCAAAGTATAATTTGCTTTAGCTAACCGTTCTATGCCGGAAAAATTTAAACCATGAGATTCTGTAAATCTGTTAGGAATATAGTAAGTTAGTTGACTATTTTTATCGAAAAATTCTCCTAATCCATCCCATAGTACAGATGTTGAGGTAATTCCATCTGCATCAAAGTCTCCCCAGATAGCAACTTTTTCTTGATTATTTCTAGCAGAGATAATTCTTTCTATGGCTTTGTTAATTTCTACGCCAAATTCAAAGGAGCTAGTTGGTTGATATTGTTTTGGGTCTAAAAAACCTACTATATCTTTAGTATCTTTAATTCCTCGCTGCCATAATAATTGTGCTAGATATTTTCCTGATAATTTTGGTGCATAATTTTTGACAGATTCAATAAATGAATTAGGGGGGCGATGGGATAGAGGAACTTGCCAAGATTTTTTTTCTTGAGACATCTTTATTTAGCAATTCCAGTAATGAATAGAATAAAAAAATTAGGGCTAACCATACAACCATACAAGTATAAAAATATGATTTAAGTTGTGGGATATTGGAGATTTTTAGGGAACAGTTAACTGGGAACACTTAATACCATTTCTCAAAAAATTCTCTACATTTTCGCATTGCAGGGGAGTAGGGGAGTAGTAGGGACGTTGCATGGAACGGGAGTACACAGAAGTCAACATGAGCATAATTAATATGAAATGCCTAATAATTATCAAAAACGAATATATATGAATATGATAACTGCTATATTCTATGCTTTTAAGGAACACCTCAATTCTCACAACTAATTTGTGATTGCTACATAGAATATAAGTAAGTAGGTGAAATTAAATAAAAAATCATTCTTGAGAGAGTACACTGAATCTGGTAATTTTGCCAATAATTTTTTCTAATGAATAGAATAAAAAAATTAGGGCTAACCATGGAACCATAAAAATATAGAATATAAGTAGGTAGATGAAATTAAATAGAAAATCATTCTTGAGAGGGAAGACTGGAGCTGATAATAGGGAATAGGGATTAAAAAATTTTTCTCACCTCACCTGACAGCTGCTTATTGGTTTTATATGTTTTTACAGCCATCTACTTGGCAAAAGTTGAAAGTTTAATTATTGGTGTGAATAAGGTATAACAGAAGGAAGAAGATTAATTCTTCTATTCTGTTACTTTAGAGATTTGATAAGTATTTAAAATAATAGGAACTGTTATAAGAGAATTTTAACCTATTGGTATTGTGACAGTAATTATAACTGGTATCTTTCTTATTATTGTTGTACAAGTAGTGATTTTTCTTTAACAAAATCAAGTTCAGATGAAATATCCTATAAACCTATAAACTATTCCTGAATTTATGGAAAAAATATGTTATTCCACTACGCATTTAGGTTAGGAAATTGGTAAATCCTGTTTGCGGATGATTTCCGTAGGAAAAATTCACTCCGGGATTACTTTTAACTTTTAAATTTTAACTTTTGAATTTTGACTTGCGCGTAGCGCTACAGGTAGTAGGTTTGAGGTATTTGGGAAAAATACTAGAGTATAAAGTAATTTTCACCTTAAAGTATTAATGTACGATGCAAAGGTAAAACTCATATAGCATTTTTCATACTAATTAGGTACACCTTTAATTTTTTTTTCCTGTTCCCTATCCCTATCCCTATTGCCTATTGCCTATTCCCTGTTATTAATTAATAAATCCTGTTTCAAGAACAGGAAATTTCACAGTAAATATTGAACCTTTATTCACTTCACTAACTACAGCAATATCCCCACCCATCATTTTACAAAAGTGACGACTAATAGCTAAACCTAAACCAGTACCTCCATATTTTCGTGTTGTTGAATTGTCAGCTTGAGTAAATGGTTGAAATAAACTATCTATTTTTTCTTCTGATATACCTATACCAGTATCAGCAACACTTAAAACTAACATCTTATCTGTAGAGTTACAGTTTCCATTTTGAGAAATAAAATTTTCATCATTATTAACAACTTTAAATTTCAAAATTATTTTGCCATTCTCTGTAAATTTAGCTGCATTACTCAAAAGATTTAAAATTACTTGGCGCATTTTATTAGGATCGGCGACGATCGGTTCCTGGTTATCTTCACAGATTATTTCTAATGTATTACCATTTTCTTCAATCAACGGTTGAATAGTTGCTAAAACATTTTCAATTAATGCCATGATATCGAAGCTTTCCCAATGAACATCCATCTTACCTGCTTCAATTTTTGAAAGATCGAGAATATCATTAATTATTGTTAATAAGTGTTTGCCGGAAGTATGAATATTATCAAGGTCATGAACAAAGTCTTCATAACCTAAATCTTGGGCATCTTCCAGTAAAATTTCACTGTAGCCAATAATAGCGTA
>NZ_JAAHGT010000924.1 GCF_010672385.1 Okeania sp. SIO2F4 | reverse complement strand
ATCCTGGTTCTATATTTTCGGGATTAGATTTGGCAGCAGCAATTTCTTGTTGTTGGCGATTTTTTTCGATATTTTCTATTCTTTGTAAACCTTGGCGTGCTTGTATAACTACTTGTGGGTTTGTTGCATCTTTGAGCAATTTTCTATAAAACTTTTCTGCTGATTCGAGTTTATCTATTTCTTCATACCACCGCCCAATATATAGTTGCACCAACAGATTTTGAGGATGTTCTTTTTGTAGTTTTTTTAGTAATTTTGCTGCCTGTTGATAATTTTTTTGTTCTAGCAGACTAGCAACTTCTTTAATTTCTTTCATAAAACCTCTTGCAAAAGTTTTAATTAAATAAATTCAAGATATAAAATTAACAATTTCATCTCCCTATTCCCTCCATACCTATTCCCTCCATACCTGACTTCTGCAAGAAGTCTATATTATAGTTGTCCTGTAAGCATTCAGCCGTCAGCTATCAGTTATGAACTATGAACTATGAACTATGAACTATGAGTTATGAGTTATGAGTTATGAGTTATGAGTTACCAGCTCATTGTCTCGTTTATGAGGAATTAGTCTCCAAGAAAAATTAAAAGTTATGTTTGCGCAGCATTCCGTTTGCCTAGCATTCCGAAGGAAAGGAAAGGAAAGGAAAGGAAATGAAATTAGTCCTCAGCTAACCTTAGTAGTTATTACTTTCAAAAGCTGATAGTTGAATGCTTACGTTGTCTTATTTAAGTTGTCAGAAAATATCAATGATGAAATATCCTCCCTCCCAATGACAGTTTAGCTTTCTCACTTCTGACTTCTCACTTCTTCCTTCTTCCTCCTTCTTTCCTTTACCACAAAACAGTCAATCTATCAACCTACCCCAAACTGAACAGAGAAAAATTAGTCTTTCATCTTCAAAGAAATTAAAGCGATCGCCTCTCAAAACAACAGTATAATCAGTATTTTCAGCCTCAAAATTCAATTAAGCTATAACAATCCTTTGGATTATAATATTTTTTAGATTATCACAGAACTGAACCAAAGAGCTGAAAATATTGAAACCTCGTCAGGAAAATCAGACAAAATTTATCCTGATTTATCATCAATCCCTGACAAAATTTAAAATTTTTAAACTAAAACCACAAACCTATAACTCAAACTTAGAACAAAACCTGCTTTTGAAATCTAGGAATTTTTCAAGTGCCTTTTCACCCTTCTCCTTTCTATTGCCTCCTACCAAAAATCACCTTAACCAAAAACATTTTCATTCTATGAAGCACTCAAAAAAAAAGCCGCGCCGAAGCGAAAAAAGAAGTTGCATCCTCAAACTAACTCTGATACAATCAGAGTATTAGGGTTAACTCGCCTATAGGCATGATTATTTATTCAACAAAAGATCGGTAGGGGCAGGTTGAAATTCAAAATGGTAGGCGTTCCTGAACCAAGGGATGAATCTTTGAGTAGAAGGTAAATCCAATCTTTTAGTTCCTCTTTCTCCAAAACTATAATTCATCCCATAAATATGCAACGCCAAATGGTAAGATAGTAAATTTCATCTCAGCCAGGTAGAGTATTAGCAGGCAAAATGCTCATGCTACATTTGAATCCGATCATTTCTACCTCAAAGACCTCGAATCTACTGTATCAGCATTGAACCAGTTCTCTATCAAAATCACCTTAACCCAAAACATTTTCATTCTCTGAAGCACCAAAAAAAAAGCCGCGCCGAAGCCAAAAAAGAAGTTGCATACTCAAACTAACTCTGATACAATAATGTTATTAGGAGTAACTCGCCTACAAGCATGATTATTTATTCAACAAATAAACTGAATAGAGGAAACTTTAAGTTAAATAAGAAATTTATTTTGCACAACTACTTATCACCATTGCTATATATTTTTTTTTTCTCTCCATCGAATACAGCAGCAACCAAAGATAACGCAACCAAAGGAGCTGTAACCGATCTTAGGATACGCTTACCAAGAGAAACAGCTTGAAAACCAGTAGCGATCGCTACTTCTATTTCCCCATCAGTCCAACCTCCTTCAGGACCAGTAGCAATGACTATTGATTCCAGTTTTTGATTATCCAATAAACTCTCCAGTAAAAGAGGATAACTATTACGAGCAACACATATATACTTATGATAATTAGTACACAAATTTTCGTTCTCAAATAAAGATAAAGCAACAGAATATTCTCTAACTTCTCTAATTTTAGGAACCACTTGACGCTCTGATTGTTCAGCAGCTTCAGTAGCAATTTTCTGCCACCTTTTTAACTTTTGCAGACCAGGTTTAAGCAAAGTTCTAGAACTAATAACTGGCAAAATCTGAGTAACTCCTAATTCAGTACTTTGTCGCACAACCTCATCAAAATTATTTCCTTTAGGTAAAGCAGAAATTAGAATTAGTTCTATTGGTAACTCATTTTGAATCGAAATTTCTTGTTCTAAAACAGAACCTAACTCAGCTTTTCCAGAAATATCTAGTGTAAGTTTAGCTAACCACCATTTACCCTCACCATCCATTAAAATAAACTGGTCTCCCACCCCCAATCGTAACACTCGCCCTAAATAATGCTGTTGTTCAAAAGTTAGAAAAACCTTCTGTTTATCAATTTGGTGGCGAGCGATCGCTAATCTTTGCAAATCAGCCATTCTTGAAAAAAATTAATAGTTAAAATCTGCCCCACTTTCCAGTATTCATCTGATGTAGTAGCGTGTCTAGCTTTAAAATGTGGGTAAAGAGCGAGTTAATGAAGACCTCTCCCCCAACCCCTCTCCTGCAAGGAGAGGGGTAAGTTTTACACACAATTTTAGTCTAGACGAGCTAGTAGATACAGTAAAAAACTGCGGAAGCGTGGCAGAGTTTTTTTGTCATTATTGACATTAAATCAGAATCAAACCTAGCATTTTATAAATAAACAGAAATAGCAACAAAGCCATTTCCATTTATTTTTTTGCCTTTAAAGTATTTTACGGCTGATGTTTAGTTTGATAATGCTCTTCAGTCTCCTGAAGTTGATTTTTCTGATAGTTAACACAGCTAATTTTCATCAACTACAAGGTGTCTATTTTTCCAATTAATTCACTTTCAGTTATTAGCTCCTTAAATAGCAAAACATTTCTACAGAAATTTATCCCACATACTTATTTTCAGACATGGAATTTATCCTAGAAGCAGCTAAAAATTTCAGCATTCAGCCTTTTTTTTGTGAATTACAAAAACACATTTGCTATAGATAGGAGAAATCTTCGGATGTACTTTAACCCATACTTGGGCATTTTACTTTAGTCTTTTAATAATGCCATAGGATTTCATTTTGTCCGAAGCTATTGGCTGAGAGCTGACCGCTAAATGCTTACCTAAAAATTAGTTTCATCAGTAGTAGTTAAACTTTCATTTTTCCTAATTTTTTCCAGGTATTCTGCAATTGCTTCAGTTGCTAATTGAACTACTGGTTTACCCTGACGCTTAGACTCCTCTTTTAACTTGGTATAAATTTCATCCCTCACACTAACCCGATGTCGCATTTTGCTAGTATCTTTAGGTTGCTCCGGAGGAGATGCCGGTTGACCTACTGGTTGACCAATAGTGTTAGGTGTTGTAGGTGCTACAGGTTGACTTACTGGTTGACCAATAGTGTTAGGTGTTGTAGGTGCTACAGGTTGACTTACTGGTTGACCAATAGTGTTAGGTGTTGTAGGTGCTACAGGTTGACCTACTGGTTGACCAATAGTGTTAGGTGTTGTAGGTGCTACAGGTTGACCTACTGGTTGACCAATAGTGTTAGGTGTTGTAGGTGCTACAGGTTGACCTACTGGTTGACCAATAGTGTTAGGTGTTGTA
>NZ_JAAHGT010000923.1 GCF_010672385.1 Okeania sp. SIO2F4 | reverse complement strand
TTTTATTAGATTTAATCGGAGATAGTATTCTAATCGCTGATATATTTCTTCGATTTAATCTTGGTTACTTTGAGCGTGGAGAATATATTGAAGACCCAAAAAGGATAGCTCAACATTATCGTTCAGGACTTTTTTTCAGACATTTAATAGTGAGTTTTCCTGGAGATATAATCGCACTAATTTTATTGCCAAATTCACTATTTATTATTGCCTTGTTGAGATTACCTCGTTTATTACGCTTGCCTCAATTTTATCGAATTTTTAACAAGTGGGAAACTAATATTCATATTAATCCCACCTTGATTAGAATGTTTAAATTAGTAATAGTAATTATTTTAATTACTCATTGGGTAGCTTGTATCTGGTTTATGATTGGTAGTTGGGAATCTAGTACCGGAAATTCTTGGTTAATTGCTAAATCATTAGAATCAGCAACTAGAAGAACCCAATATATAAACTCTCTGTATTGGGCAATCACAACTCTTACTACTGTTGGATATGGAGATATCACTCCTGCTACTGAGATTGAAATAATATTTACTTTGATAGTCATGTTTTTAGGAATATCTATGTATGCTTATATTATTGGTAATGTATCTTCATTAATTTCTAACTTAGATGCTGTAAAAGCTAGATATCGAGAAAAGTCTGGGCAAATTCAAACCTATATGCGAGATAATAAAATCACTCCTAAATTACAACAAAAAATTAGAGACTACTATCAATATAGATGGCTAGAAAATCGAGATATTAGAGATTATCATATACTAGATGAATTACCAGCTCCTTTAAGGATGAGATTAGCACTAGAACTACACAAAGAAGTAATTGAGAAAGTTCCAATTTTTCAAAGTGCAACTCCCAATTTTGTGGGGGAAATAGTAATGGCATTAAAACCCGAAATACTGCCTCCTCATGAATATATAATTCGTGAAGGTAAATGGGGTCATGAAATGTATTTTATTAGGCGTGGAACGGTGAAAGCTTTTTCAGAAAAAACTGGTATTACATATAGAATTATGGAAGCAGGTACATTCTTTGGAGAGATTGCCCTTTTATATGAAAAACGACGTACTGCATCTGTTCAAACATTAACTTACTGTGAGTTATTTGTCCTAGATAAAGATGACTTTAAAAAAGTATTAGACCATTATCCCGACTTTGCAGATCATGTTCATAAAATAGCAGAGGAACGTTATGAGAGTGAAAATAAGGAAAAAAATAGCAGTTCAATAATTAATAATTACCGAAAAATTAATAATTAATAATTAATAATTAAATAATTCGCGCCTTGAAGCCTCCCCTTGGATAGGGGAAAACAAAGAAAATATTCCTTATATTCAATTCCCGAATGGTTAAAACCTTCTTGTAATTATCAATTATCCATTATCCATTAATGAACTCTTATTATAAAGAATAGGATTTGGTTCAAAGTAATTTTTTTCTTCATGAGTGAAGAGGCTTAATACCTTGATTTTTCGGTAAAGGGTAATAGGAAAGGAGAAATTATGTTAGCTCAACTATAAAATAGAGAAGAAGGACTAAAAGTAGGAGAATCGAAAAAACGACAAGAGGTGAAAACCAAGGAAAATCCACTAATCAGTCAAATAAATATTGCGTCTAATTCAGCGAGTATTGGGATGATTTTCAACAAAAATAGAAACATAAAGAGAACAACTATCTTTAGCAAAATTAGACCTTCGATCAGAATAAATATTTGAGATGACAACTATTGATAATCTGGAGAATTGGTTAGATAATTAAAGAAATAGCTATACACAGATGCCTCTTGTGGACAAGCTTCGTTTTCGGGCAAAATTCGGCAGATAATATTAAATCCGCTAGCTACGTTCAACAATTAATAATTAATAATTAATAATTAATAATTATAGCGCTACGCGCTAGGGAACAGGGAATAGGGAATAGGGAATAGTGAACTGTTAAAGGGTTTCAGGATTTAGAAATGTCAAGAGCCTTAATGCGTAGCGCTATACCTCTTCTTATAACGGATAGGATTGACTAAAAGGATTTTTTTTCTTCTCTTGGTTGATTGGAGGCCAGCGAGGAGACCTCGCCATCCCATCCTAGGTCATGCTGCGCAAGCGACCGCTTTTTTCTACTTGAAATGAGAGGCTTTAAACCTTGATTTTTCGGTAACAGGTAATAGGAAAGGAAAAATTATTTTAGCTAAACTATAAGGTCGAGAAGAAGGACTGGAAGAAGGAGAAGAAAAAAGACGACAAGAGGCGCAAGAACAAAGAAAAATCTAGCAAGCAGTCAAAAAATATGACTTTAAAAAAGTATTATAAAATTCTTCATGCCTGACATTTAATGCTAAAAAAAATAGCAACAGAAGCTAATGAAAAGTAAAATCAGCAATAACTATGCAATTATCAAAAACACCAACAATTAAATATATAAAACAACCGACCTCCCAAGCTTGGGTCGAACAAGCGATCGCCAATTTAGACATTATATTATTAGACCATTCCCACTGTGAACGAAAAGCAGCAGGGGTAGCTCTAAATTTAATGTTTCGCTATCCTTCTAGCCCTAAACTTATCAAAATGTTAACAGCTATTGCTCGTGAAGAACTAGAACATTTTGAACAAGTAAACCAGTGGTTAGAACGTCGTAATATTCCATTAGCTCCCCTAAATGCTCCTCCTTATGGAGCAGCTTTAAATAGTCAAGTTCGGCGGAATGAGCCAGAAAGAATGTTAGATTTATTATTAGTTTATTGTTTGATTGAAGCTCGTAGTCACGAACGTTTAGGCTTACTTGCTGATTATTGTAATGACTCTGAATTAGCAAAATTTTATCGTAGTTTAATGGCATCTGAAGCTAGACATTATGGAGTATATTGGATTTTAGCTACAACTTATTTTGAACAGACAATTGTGGAGAAAAGATTAGAGGAATTAGCAATATTTGAAAGTGATATCCTGAGTAATTTACATCCAGAACCTCGGATTCATAGTTAATTAATAAGCATTCAGCGATTAGCAATTAGCATTCAGCATTCAGGAGCCTAAATTAATCAGTAAAAATATTTGAAACTAGGAAGATTTTAATTATGACTTATGAATCCTATAGCGCTACGCGCAAGTCAAAAATTAAAAGTTAAAAGTAATCTCTGAGTTATTTTTAGCCCAAATTATCTGCAAAAAGGATTTACCAATGTCGGCGCCCTAAATAGGGCTTACCGATCAAATCTAAAAGCATTGACTCTATTACGGTAAGTGCCTTTTTCGGTCGAAAATAGTTCCTGGTTTTTAGTTAAAAACCCTCAAAAAATTAGCAGAAAAGGCAGGGGGGATAGCAGAAAAATCAAGGTACAAATATATCCGATTATCTCCTAATTAATTCCTCGTTTTTCCTAATTACTCTCTACTACCCTACTCCCCCACTCCCCTACTCCTGAAAAAGACTTTTGAGCGCAAACCCTAAATAGGTAGTGCTACAATTCCTAATATTTACTAGGAATATAAACATAGCAATTAAATATAAGAATTTTATCTCATTCAGGTACACTACTAGCGGGCAAGATACCTGAATTATAGAGGTATTAATGTAATATTTGTACCTCACATACTTGGAATCTGCTGTGGTATTATTCCATTTTTTCTTCCCTATTCCCTACTCCCTATTCCCTACTCCCTACTCCCTACTCCCTAAAAATGAAAAAATATTATCGTGAATTTTTAATTAGAAATTGGCAACCAAATGACCGTAAAATAGCAGCAAATATTATAGGTTCTGTTCTGGCAGAATATAATCTAAACTGGGAACCTAAAGGAGCAGATAAAGATGTCTTAGAAGTAGAAAAATTCA
>NZ_JAAHGT010000922.1 GCF_010672385.1 Okeania sp. SIO2F4 | reverse complement strand
TTCTGCGATAGATATTACTTTCATCTTTGATATATATATAATTCCTATAAAATATCTCAGTGTAGAATCTTTTGGCGTAGCTAA
Organism: Okeania sp. SIO2F4; assembly: GCF_010672385.1. Classification (GTDB taxonomy): domain Bacteria; phylum Cyanobacteriota; class Cyanobacteriia; order Cyanobacteriales; family Microcoleaceae; genus Trichodesmium. The sequence continues at coordinate 3,750 of NZ_JAAHGT010000922.1, read as the reverse complement.
AATTATTGATAATTCAGGAGGAATTAATGGATTATCGAGAAGTTCATACCGATAGTTTTCTGTTTCATCAGATAACTCTAATATTTCTAAATTTTCAGTAAATTTATTATTATCAATGTAGTAAACCCATTGATTTTTATTAGCACCATTTATCTTAAGTCTTGGTTCAGCTTCTTTTGCTTTTGCTACAAGATTTAAAAACGTACCTAAACCAATAGCTGACAAAATCCCAATAATAATGATCGTTACTAATAATTCGATTAAAGTAAATCCATGATTATTATTTTGCTTGTTTAAATGTTGTAAAAGTTTGAGAGATAAATTATTCATGGTTCCCCAGATTTAAAAAGTAAATTGACAATTTATTTAAGGCTTCATTCGTAAGCATTCAGCCGTCAGCTGTCAGCTATCAGCTATGAGTTATTAAGTCACTATCATACGAAAGGAGGAATTAGTCTCCAAAGAGAATTAAAACTTATGAATAAAAAAGCCATGATCTAACTTTAGTAAGTCTTGTACCTTTAAAAGCTGAATGCTGAATGCTAATGGCTGAATGCTTACCTTCATTCATTAAGTTAGCTGTCGGATGTTGGGAAACAATACCTTTTAATATTCTCATGGATTATTTGACAGTATATTGGTTTTTTGCTGTGGGAATTTCTCCCACTTCAAGGAAAATATTTACTTGTTGCAAAGCTTCTATTTTTTCTGCTGAAGTCAACCAATTTTATAGTTCAATAGCTGACTTTAATTCGGCTAAAGCTTCGGCAAAATTAGGTTAAAAATTTCCATATAAGTTTTGCCAAGTTGGAGGTATTTCTGCGGAATTTTGACAAATAACTGGCAACCAAGTTGCGCCAGGAAATTTATCTTCTAAAGATTCTAATTTTTCCCTAGCTTGTCGCACGGAAATAGATAAAGATTGACCGCTAGAAAATAATTGAAGAAAATGCTTTAAAAATTCCTGGGCAACTAAGTCTGCAACGGGTTCTCGCATGACAATAATTGCGGGAATATGTAATTGAGCAAGTTGTCGAGCTAGACCTAATCCATCGCAAGAATTAAAGATGGCTAATTGTAAGCCTTTTTTAATAGCTGCTGTTAGAGCATTTTCTAATTCCTCAATTGTCATTGTTGTTTCATTTCCTAAATAAAAGCATCCGGTACTTCCATCAGCTTCACTTTTGCTATGACCGGAAAAACAAATAATATCCCAACCTTTTTCATCCCATAATTTTTGATGTAATTCTTGGCGGTTGGGTTTGACTAAGGAAACAGTTTCTGCTACCTCTTGCGGGAGACTTTCTAAATATTGTTTATCTGCTGCAATATTTAATCCTTTGTCATCTCCAAAAATTGCTAAGATGCGGATTTTTTCCCTAGCAATATTTAATTTTTCGAGTCGGTTAGCTTTTGGGAGACCTATGGCAGTTTCGCCAAATTGATAATCTGAAAAAAAGCTCCATAGGTGCCAGGGAATGCGCTGCATTAAAGCATCTTCAGATTGGATAATTAGTCGTAGTTTGTCTGAGGGATTAAATTTAGTTCGTAGTTCCTTTTCTATGGGTTGAAAATCTGAAGTATTTAACCAGTCGTTGAGGAGCGAACGCCACTTTTCCTTTAATTTCCGAATCTGATTAATTATTTTTTGCTCTTGTTGATCTATCTCTTTGTCAGAAAAATTTGTGGGATTATTTTTATTAATTTTGATTCTAGGGACGTGGTGATATTTTAATTCTTTTAATTCTTGTAATTGTCGATCTTTTTCTCTCCAGTCTTGATAGAGTTGAGGAATTTCTGAATTTGGGGGTAACTTACTGGAAAAAGAAATTGGTAAAGGATGACCGTCTGACCAAATATTAGCTCTAATAAATGGAAAACCTGTTTGAAAATTTCCCCCTTCAAAATTGAGAGCAACCAAATAATTAGCAGAGGTTGATTTTTGAAATATCTCATTAACCAAAGATATCATATGTTTGTTTTGCTCTTCTAAACGAGCATCTTGTTTCTTTATTTCTGCCAACTCTATCTGATGTTGCTGATACTGTTTCTGACTATCCTGAATATTTTGACTTATATATCGTTTAGTTTCTTGTAATTCTTTCTGATATTTTTCCTCTATCACTCTCACATTTTGCTCGTATATTTCCATAAAGTCTTGATGAATTTTTTCCTTCTTGGTTTCTGGAGGTACATCAATTCTAATTACTACTACTCCATCTCCTTTATTTTCCATACCTTGAATTTTCATGGGGATGCCTTGGTTTTCCACTTGTACCTGTTGGAAAGATGACATAAATGCTTTGGCATCTACTCCATTTCGGAAAATTAAATCTACAGTATTCAAGACTTCTTGGAATAATTTTGTAAAGTCTCCCTCTTGAAAATATCCACTGCTAGGGCGACGTTCTCTATCGTCTGTTTCTGGTTTTGGTTTCTCTAATAAATAGATATATTTTGATTCAATATTATCGAGGATAGTAGTATGGTCGATATTCCAACCTTCTAAACAAGTTCCTGACATTTGAGCGGTGGTAAAATTAGTTCCTATTGCTAATGCTTCGGTTAAATTTGCATTGTTTAAATTGGCAGCTTGTAGAGAAGCTTCTCCTAAGTCTGCTAATTTTAAATTGGCATTACTTAGGTCGGCACTTATGAGGTTTGCTCCTCTTAAGTTTGCTCCTATAAATTCTTGCTCTTTTCCCCATCCAGTTATTAATAAATCTCTGACTTTTATATCTTCTAATATAGTTGCTTCGACTCTGGCAAATTTTAAATATTTGGTTTGTCGCCAGAATGTGCGAGTGGCATTAGCAAATCGAAAATTTGTGCTTTTAAGGATGGCATGACTAAAGTCGGCATCCGTTAAATTTGCATTTTTAAAACAAGTGCCTCCTAAAGTTCCAATGGCAACAGCAAATTTAAGGATGAAAAGATTATTTTCGTCTTCGTGTAATATCTTTTTTGCGATTTGTTTGGTTATTAATATTAGGGTTAGAGAAAGAGCTATAGCTAGGGCAGTTACTATCACTATAATAGGTATAGGTATTAGTTCAAAATTGTCTACCTTATTCTCAGTAATAATTCTTATAGCAAAATCGTCTACCTCATTCTCAGTAAGAAGTCCTACAGCAATTGCAGCAACTATTCCTGCTCCTGTTACTGCTATATCTCTTAACAATTTACCAGCAATAGTTTCAGCTAAAACTACTGCCAAAGTCAGGGTAAAAATCAAAACAAATATAGATGCTGCAGACACAATAAAACTGATAATTATATTCACAAATATTTCCAAATTTGCCGTACCATTATCGGCTACTTTATCAGCAATAATGCCAGGTCTGAAGGCTCTTAACCCTGAGAAGAAATCAACAACCTGTTGAGGTGGATTTTCTGGTATTCCTAAAAAACTTAAATATTTAACAAAAAGACTATACCATTGTCTAAATTTTTCTGGGCGCATACCCAATACTGTAAGTGTTGGAATTATTAGCATCATCAAAGGAATTACAGAAAATAAATATGCTATTGCTTTTTGAACTCCTTGACGAATAGTTACTACTAATAAACCAATATTGACAATTTCTAGGAACAGAAAAATAACTACATTGAACAGAAAAGTAGCAAGATTTGGGATGATAAATTTGTCTTTTAGTCCTTCTACCTTTTCTCCTTCAAAAACAAAGTCTATGGGAGTATCAACAGCAATAGTTGTACCAAAAACATAAATTATACATAGAATAGCAGAAA
>NZ_JAAHGT010000921.1 GCF_010672385.1 Okeania sp. SIO2F4 | reverse complement strand
ATTTCTGGATTGATTCTACTTTTGAGTATCTTGGTTTTTCTAGTAATTATCAAAAAGAATAGTACCACAAGGAACAGCTCTAAATTTTTGTCGAGTAATCAGGAGTTTTTCTTATCCTAGAAGTTATTTATCTGTATAATTTTTTTCTGGATTTATTCTACTTTTGACTCTCTTACTTCTTCTAGTAATTATCAAAAAAAATAGTACCACAAGGAACAGCTCTAAATTTTCGCTGAGTAACAAGGAGTTTATCTTATCCTATAAGTCACTTATCTATATAATTTTTTTTCTCGATTTATCCTTCGTTTTCTTCTCTTTTTCATTCCTTACCTAAAAAAAAGTATTCCCACAACTCTAACAGAGATGTATAGTATTAAAAAGAGAAATATAATCTGAAACTCAAAGTCAAACAAATTAAGATGAAACGGCGAAAATTTATACGTTATCTACAGACAACTTTATTAGCTGTAATCGGAACAGGTTTAACATCTAAATTTCACCACTCCCAGGCACAAACAGGAGAATCTTTAACTATTACATGGTTAGGACATACTTGCTTTTTATTTGAAGGTGGAGGTAGCAAAGTATTAGTAAATCCTTTTCGCCAAATAGGTTGTACTGCTGGATATCGAGACCCCAAAGTAGACACAGATTTAATCTTAATTAGTAGTAGATTATTAGATGAAGGAGTGGTAGAAGGTTTTACAAGTAATCCCCCACCAATGTTGTTATATGAATCTGGAGTTTATCAAGTTAATGGTAGACAAATTCAAGGAATTCGCACCGCTAAAGATAGAGAAGGTGGACGCAGATTCGGCACTAATGTCGCTTGGTTATGGCAACAAGCAGGAATTAAGATTTTGCATTTAGGGGGATTAGCTAGTCCAATTGGTATAGAAGAGCGGATTTTGATTGGTCGTCCAGATTTGCTACTAATTCCTGTAGGTGGTGGCCCAAAAGCTTACACCCCCTTGGAAGCAAAACAGGTATTGGAAGTGCTAAAACCTAGAATTGTCATTCCCACTCACTACAAAACTGAAGCTGCTGATGAAAGTAGTTGTGAGATTGCTCCCTTAGAAGATTTTCTCAGTGTAATGGAAGGAAGTCCAGTCAGAGTTGTAAATCAGGACAGGATTTCCATTGCTCAATCTGATTTACCCCAGGAAGGTTTATTAATAGAAGTCTTAAGTTATAGATTTGACCAGTTATCTCCGAATTCTCTGGGAAGTAATTAAAAATAGAAAATTAAATTTTAAGTATTTATATGTAGGTGAGGTTGACATTTATCAAAAAATTGCTACGATATGTAAATTAAGTTTACATTTTTTAATAAAAGCAGAGAGGAATTAAGTATGAATAACCAAAATAGTTTAACTCTCGTGAAAAAAGCGATCGCTATCTTAGGATTAGTAGGTGTTAGTGCTAGCTTCGGTCTACCTGCAGTAGCAAACTTCTCTCAAAAATCTTCCACTCAGGCAGTAGTTAATCAACCTTTACAAATTGCTGACTCTAACTCTCAGGATATTGTGGCAACTGCTGCTGCTGATGGTCAATTTAAGACTTTAGCTGCTGCATTAAAAGCTGCTGGTTTAGTAGAAGTGCTACAAGGAGAAGGTCCATTTACGGTATTTGCTCCTACTGACGAAGCATTTGAAGCTTTACCACCAGGATTAGTAGAAAATTTATTGTTACCAGAAAACAAAGATAAACTGGTAAAAATTCTGACTTATCATGTAGTTCCCGGTAAGGTAATGTCTGGCGACCTCGAATCTGGAAAGGTAAAAACTGTCGAAGGTAGTAAAGTAAACGTTGAAGTTTCTAATGCAGGTGTGAAAGTTGGAAATGCTAAAGTAGTTAAAGCAGATGTACCTGCAAGTAATGGTGTAATTCATGTAATTGATACAGTAATTCTACCTGAGTAATTAATTAGCTTTATACCGTTTATTGGAAATATGTGGATTAACCCCATTCTTACTTTACTTATGAATGGGTTTTTTAATTAAGTCAGATAGGTTCAATAATGGATAATTGATAATTACCTCTACCTAAAAGGAAGAGGATTGAATAAAAGGAAAATAAATTCATTGTTTCTCTTGAAATAGAAGGCTTTAAACCTTAATTTTTCGGTAACCTTTGGATTGGCGACATACAGAGGTAATTCCTATAAATGTCCTCGTCTATTTGCGTACTTCTATAGCGAAGAAAGAATTAGTTAGGACATAGACTTATAATGAATCTGAGATAGCGGAAATGTTTTTTCAACTATTCCCTATTCCCTATTCCCTATTCCCTATTCCCTATTTGAAATATTTTTAAGATAAGTTCCAGTTTTGTACTACTGTTGATAATGTAGTTAATGAAATTGGGAAAACATGAATACCCAAAATCTTCTGACTCTCTTCAAAAAGTCCATCAATATCCTAGGATTAATCTGTGTTACTTTAGGGCTAATCTTTGCTAGCGCCTTTTATAGTCTACCCGCAGTAGCTAATCAGCAAGTAGTTAATCAACCTGTACTAATTGCTTATGCTCAAGATATTGTCTCAACTGCAGTAGAAGCAGGTGAATTCAATACTTTAGCTGCTGCCCTACAAGCTGCTGATTTAGTAGAAGTGCTTCAAGGAGAAGGCCCTTTTACAGTATTTGCACCTACTGATGAAGCATTTGCAGCTTTACCTCCAGGATTAGTAGAAGATTTATTACTTCCAGAAAACAAAGACGAACTAATCAAGATTCTCACTTATCATGTAGTTTTTGGTAAGGTAACATCTGGGGATTTAGAATCTGGAAAGGTAAGAACTATTGAAGGTGATGATATCTACGTTAAAGTTTCCAATGCAGGTGTAAAGGTTGATGACGCTAATGTAATTATTCCAGATGTACCTGCAACTAATGGTGTAATTCATGTTATAGATTCTGTAATTCTACCATCCAGATAATTAGTATAGCCCTAGGGAATAGGCAATAGAGAACAGGGAACAGGGAACACGAAACAGCAGACTTTCAAAAAGTTTCAGGATTTAGAAATTTCCTAAACTATACTTCGATTGCTATATAGTATTCTATTATTAGCGATCGCTATCAAAAGATAGAAATATTTGAACATACCTCATTTCAGAAGTAGAGTAAGAATGGGGTTTTTTAGTAAGTATTATAGAATTAAAGGAAGGAGTTATATACTATAAAGTGTAAGGCAAAAGTCGTTTATGCAATAGTCAAAAAAATCTATATACTGAGTTTGAGAATTGAGAAATATGCTAACCTTTATTTCGATTACTATATTATATCTAGCAAAACATAAGAATCTACCCCATTTATAAATTCAGAATGAGGTTTTTATCTATATTTATTTTAGATATTTATATAAATCTGGTTTATGAGAATAAGGCAGAAGGTATAGCAATCCGCCCATAGGTTGTAACATTTTATCGTAGGGGTTTGGTCTCCAAATCCCATTTTTGCTTGGGTTTGGAGACCAAACCCCTAAAGTCTTTGTTTTCACGAATTATTTCTTATGACTATAGAAGGTAGAATAATTTAGGAGGCGCGAAAAAGTACCTCTTGATTGATAAGCAGATTTAATATTGTCGCCTAATACGGCTCAAATCAAACAAAACTTGGGGTTGCACATTAAAGAATGATAATAGATTTTAAATTGTACATATATGAAGAAAAGAATTATCTAAAAATATCTACTTTCAGACTTCATCATTCCTGATTGTGCAACGCCAAAAAATTCTTAACCAAATAGTATTAAGGGGTTGCATAATCTAGATACAAATTATAAATATTCAACTCCCTACTCTCTTATTTTAATTATAAATAGGGTTTGCTGATT
>NZ_JAAHGT010000920.1 GCF_010672385.1 Okeania sp. SIO2F4 | reverse complement strand
GCTACTATTCACAAATTAGACAAATAATTTAATTTTCCATCTGCTACCTCCTTATTCTTTCTTACTTCTTGCTTCTTGCTTTTATAGCTACTATTCACAAATTAGACAAATAATTTGCCTTATTCTTTCTTACTTCTTACTTCTTGCTTTTATAGCTATTATTCACAAATTAGACAAATAATTTGCCTTATTCTTTCTTACTTCTTGCTTCTTGCTTTTATAGCTACTATCCACAAATTAGACAAATAATTTGCCTTCTACCTTTTCTTCCCTCTTCATTCCTTCTTGCTTCTACCTTCCCTTCAATATCTCTGCTCAATAACTCCCACTAAAGATTGCAAATCAAAATGTCGATCGCCTCCACTTAAACAAATACCTGCACTTACCACAGTCAAGTCATTTTTATTAATAGCAGAAGTATGACGTTCTCCATTTCCAGTTACCCATTCCACTAGCCAATAATTGGAGCGATCGCGAAAATTTTGTAGCTCTCCCCCACCCATACCTAATGCTTCTCTGAGTCTTTTTTCATCTTTTTGATGTTGCATTTTTTGCATAAATTCTTTTTTTTGTCGCGCTACTAAATCATAAACTGTTCTAATTTCTGGAGTCATTCCTTTAAACTTAACTTCTTTCGGTGGTGTAATATTTTTAAATGCTTCCCGTAACTTTTCTGCTACTAAAGGATCGCCACGGCGGTCTATATCTTCAAACCACCAAGAAGTACCATCAAATCTAGCAATTATTTGCTCAAACATTGTTCCTTCTGTTACTAGATGAACTGCTACAGGTTTAGCAAAACCAAATCGTTGTTGAGCATCAGATTCATTAGTTGGATATGCTAGCCATGTTTGCTCTTTCAATTGACAAGCAAGGAATAATTTTAGAGGTTTCAAAAGTTGTAAATATTCTTCTAGCTGAGGCAAGCTTGGTTCTTCTAAAAATTTTGCTATCTTTTCATTTATTGGTTGAAATATTCCCCATCCTGCCAATTTTTTCGGTTGACTTTCAAAGGTATAAATGATTCCTGCTACTCTGGTTTTTACTCGCCCGTTTTTTACACAAGGTGCTAGAAATTGAATATTTGTTAATTCTGCTTCTTGAATAGCTAATTGCTTTATTAACTTCCGAATATCTGTCATTTTTTTTAGGAATAAGTACCAGGACATAAATAAATACCACTGTATTAAGAACAATTAATAAAGCTGAAATCCTTTTCTGTTCCTAGTTAAGCGTTTCCTATTTCCTAACTCCACAGTTAAGTTTAATTTTGTCCGACTACTTAAGTTAGAAGGAAGAGGAAAAAAGAAAGAAGTATGTATTTTCTGAATAAGAAGGAATAATAAGGAAATTTATAAATCTTTTTACCTTTGTTTTCACTTGGCTTGTGCCTTTAATAAAGGAAGAAAGAAAAATCAAAAATAATAAAGTAGAAAGTTATAGCAGTCCCTATTAATACCATTTCTCAAAAACTTTATCTATTTCAGAGTAGGGTCGGAGGGTCGGAGGGGAGTGGGGGAGGTAGGGACGTTGCATGCAACGTCCGTACAACATAAGAATAATTAACGTTAACTTAGCTAAAATCAGCAAAAAAGTTATTATACTAAAGTAATTACTTAATAACTCAAGTTTTAATTAAGTATAGCATTAATGCATGGGAATTGGTATAAGACTTATAGAATAGTTGTTTGCGTAGCACGACTCAGGAGAAACAACAAATCAATCTTCTTCCTTTTTCCTTCTGCTATAGAAATTTTTTTTCCCTTGTTTTTGTTTTGCTTGTGCTTTTAATATCCGTTCTTTCAAGATATAATTTTTAGCAATTATATCTGGGTTATCTTGATACCAAGGTGGAATATCATCATAGTCAGGAATACCGTCATCTATTAAATAACGAGAATTAGAATTTTGAGGATAACCTTGAGCTACTCCACCTGCACAAATGACAAATAAATCAGTTTCTTTATCTGCTTTAATTGCTCTTTTTGCTGTGGGAGAAACTCGGACTAAATCCCCGCGTTGTATTTCTATTAATTCTCCATCAGTCAGAATAACTCCTTTTCCTGAAACAACAATATAAACTTCTTCTTGTTCCACATGACTATGGGTAAATGTATAACCTTCATTGGGTGGTAAATTAATTAAACCAATACCTACACTTTGAAGGTTTAGTTTTCTGTAAGGATTAGTTAAATAGGGGAGATTATCGAAGTCAAAATTGGCTTTAGTAAAATTTTTATTATGGTTGTAATTTAGGGTCATTAGTCTAATTTTTTGGCTTAATCGCTACAAAGCATGGCAGAGGAATTTCTCTCTTCCCAAGACTTTTAATGTTTACATACTACTATTATAATACAATATTAAAATATCGCAACCTTGAGAAAAAAAATTTTCTAGCTGGATGATAGAAAAAAGATCGGTTGGGCAAATATTTAAAGATTGACATGAAAATCTAGAAATCACTATTTAATCGAGCATTAATTTGACTAGAGTCTCATCGTATATATAAGAGACTGTTTGTAAGCTTTTGTCAAGTACATTGGCGGAGCCTAGTGGTAGCTATATCGCCTTTTAAACTGTAATAACTTGGTTATTTATCCGGTGACTTTGCAGGCTGCAATACCCAATTTGAGAGGAGTCATTACAGTTATCAGTTATCAGTTGTAAACACACTTCATATTATAAATATTCGACAACTAAAACTTCTGAAATATTTTTTTAGTTATTTCCGGATCGATAATTAATTTTTCCAATTAGTACAACTAACAATAAGACTACATTCCTAATTTTAATTAGTTTAGTGCTAAACTAATTTACAACTTTCCTTCATTTTGTTATAATCATTCAATTAATTTATTATCAAGTTCCTGTTTTAAATTTTTCTATTTGATACAGAGATACAGATTTATTAACTATTTTGATAAATTCAGGATTTTGACTAAAATAATATTTTTAAATGTCTAGAAAAATTACTGTAAATTTGATTCTATTCTCACTTTTAATTCTTTCTGATATCAGAAAATATTAAGAATAATTACGAAAAAAAATCATCATCTCTTTTTTGCGAGAAACTTCAGGGTTAAATTTTATTATTGAAGTTTGAGAGATATTTCTAAGAAGCTGAGAAATTATCTCCTCAAGGCGAAAAACAAATTAATGCTGGTAATTTTGAAGAAGTATTAGTTTCAACTTAAATTAAGTGGGCTAAATTGGTAGAAAAGTTGTTAATTTCTATTTCTGTAGAGAGGGAACTCTCTCAAAACTAGCTTTTGCTTTTCCAGATATAGCCATTCTAAATAGAATATCAATAGTATAGAAAATAGGGCTAGATTCTAGATATATCTTGTCAGGCTAACATTTTTTCAAAACCTATTTAGGGTAAGTTCCTATGCCAAATTAATTACACATCCTATTTTCCTGTTAAGTGTTCCCAGTTAAGTGTTCCCTTTCTTAACTAGGAAATTCCTAAGAGCACGACTACTTATCTACATATAAACATCAGTTGTTAACTATTTTCCTGTTTCAAGTTGTCTAACTAAGCAATTAAATGCGGAAAAATATGAGACAATTAGAATTAAATAATTTCATGGAGAGAAAATATGTCCAACGAAGCTGAAGAGCTACTAGAAAAAGGTCTAGAAGAAACACAAGAAGGTAATTTTGAAGAAGGACTGGCTGCTTTAGATCGAGCACTGGAGTTAAACCCAGAATACTTAAATCAATTTGTCCCTGTTAATACTAGAGGTAGTGCTCTTTTAGGTTTAGAAAGATATGAAGAAGCTCTGGCGATGTATGAGCAGGCATTGCAACAACCAGAGGATTCTTTTGATACTTATACTGGGA
>NZ_JAAHGT010000092.1 GCF_010672385.1 Okeania sp. SIO2F4 | reverse complement strand
CAAGAAAAAGCGCAACGGTGGCAATGCCGAGTTTACGAAATCTGGATTTAAGTGGAAAGATGGTCAAGTCTCAGATCGCTAAATGTTCTGAGCCATTACTTATCCGATGGAGTAGGCAACTACCAGAAGGTTGTGTACCTAGCACAATTACTGTCAAACTTGAGCCTAGTGGTAGATGGTCTGTATCTCTGAGAGTGAATGACACCAGAGATTTAAAACTCAAACCTATTACCAAACAAATAGGCATTGACTTAGGAATAACCAGTCTTTTAACTACCAGCGATGGAGAAAAAGTTGTCAACCCAAAGAATATAAAGAAGTTACACAAAAAACTGAGGTTAGCCCAGAAATCCCTAAATAGAAAACCTGACAAAAAGTCTAATAATTATCAAAAAGCCAGGCTCAAAGTAGCTAAAATACACGCAAAAATTAAAGATTCAAGACTTGATTATACTCACAAGCTGACAACTAAACTAATTAGAGAAAATCAAACTATTGTAGTTGAGGACTTGGCAGTAAAAAACATGGTCAAGAACCACAAGTTAGCTAGAGCGATAAGTGATGCCAACTGGGGAGAATTAGTCCGGCAATTGGATTACAAAGCAGAATGGTATGGAAGGGAATTGATAAAAGTTGACCGATATTTTCCTAGTTCGCGCGCGTTGCTCTAATTGTGGTCATGTAGTAGAAAAATTACCTCTCAATATTAGAGAATGGGATTGCCCTGAATGTGGTAGTCACCATGATCGGGATATCAACGCAAGTGTCAATATTTTTGCTGCTGGACTAGCAGTATCAGCGCCAGTCGCTCATGGGGGAGACCCCCTTTGGCGGCGCTGGCAAGTCTTTAGGAGCGCGCTTTTAGACCTGAAGGGAGCAAATCCCGGAGGGCTGGTGCTACGTTTCGCTTCGCGACATGAAAAGCGCAGCTCCTCTGTTAGCCCAGCTCCTCCGTTTGCGTAGCATTCCGAAGGAAAGGAGGCAAGAGGCAGCAGAAAGCCCCTAACAGCAATGCTAGGGAATCCCGCGCTGTCTCGCGTATAGCAGCGTCGGGAGGATGTCAATTGCTGCTGATTTTCATGTCGCGCAGCAAAACTCGACGTCATTCTAAGGCTTGCCTCCACGTCAGTTTTTTGTCTCGGACTGCCCGCGACAACAATATTATACTATAGCTTATGTTTCCTACTTAAGACCCCGCCCTTAAGAGCGGGGTTTAAAAAAAATCAAAAAGTCGCCCTACAAGGGCGAGGCTTTAGACCCAATTTTTCGATAATTTAATAGTAATCTACTTCGGGTTGAGTTTGTAATGGCATTTCAAAATTTGAAGGGTCATATATGTAGCGAGTTGTTTCTTCCTCCAGTCTATTAATTAAAAATGGTTCGATCGCCTTGGAGATTCTCAAGGATGCTAGGTAACCATCTAAATAGATACGCATCTCCTCATAGCGATAACCACGATTCCACATTTCGACGAGGGCGTCGGTTAGTTTTTGATAGTGGCGGATTGTTAGAGCGTCAGTTAACATTGCCTTTGTCTTCTCTGGATTAATGGTTATATTTTTTTATTAGAACCTACTTTTAGGTTAATGTTATTTTCTTTTTAATGCAACTTGTAGTATTTGTTTTTGAGATTAGTCTGAACCAAGTATTAAGTTGGTATTACAAATTACAAAAACACTTATACATGGGCATTTTTTATACTACTGATGTTTAACTACTTCTATTTTAAAACAATTTCCGGAAACTTTTCAAATCTATAGTAGAGTTATAAATAGATTTATTCACAGTATGTCTTCTCTCTACAATATATTTCTTATATTTTCCGTTAATCTTAGCCAAAAATCTCAAAATCTCGATTTGGAAAAAATATAAAATATGTGATATAACAATAATTCTATGTGAAATAATAATTGGCACAAACATTGCTACAAATTGATCGTACTAAACAGTGAGGAGTCATAATTCAGAAGGTAATAATTCTCAATATTTAGTTATAAATTTTATAGACGTTGACTATTTGTTTTTTGTTCTTACCGAAGCTATTTTAGTTTCTTAGTGACCAACTTGAGAGTTAATTTTCTCTCTAAAGAGAGATGATGCGTAAAATCTTTAAATCACTCAAGCTTATGAGTAACATTATTCGATCAAATTGAAATAAAATTTAGCAAGAAGCATGGTCAGTTTTCTAAAGAAGTCTTTGCTACACAGAATTTTTAGGTCAGAGTAACAGATGTTACAAAAATACAACAATAATTTATGTTAGGTTAGTATTAACTAATTATAAAGGAAGGTATATAGGAAGTTATTTAAGTGGGAGATGCTTGTATTTTAATTATAGAAGGGAATCCTCATCTGCGTTCCCTAATTGGTTGGCATTTGCAGCAATCAAAGCATTTAGTATATCAGTCAGCAAATGTCGAGCATGCAAAAAAATTAATATACACTCATTGCCCAAGTCTCGTGATTCTCGAAACCGATCTACCAGATGGAAATGGTCTAGAATTTTGCCAGTGGCTTCAGCAACAGCAACAGTGCTTAATTTTAATCCTATCCTCACGCACAACTGAAGCGGATATTGTAGCAGGATTAAAGTCAGGAGCAGATGACTATCTCACAAAGCCTTTTGGTATGCAAGAGTTTATGGCAAGGGTAGAAGCACTACTACGTCGTCGCAGAACTATTAGTTGTACCCCACCCATTAGTTTAGATTATGGTGATTTGATTATTGATTTGGTACACCGTAGAGTTATCTTAAACGGTAATCTGATCGATCTAACTCCACAAGAATTTAATCTTCTTTATGTCCTGGCTCAAGCACAAGGAATGCCCCTTACTCGTTCAGAATTACTACACAGAGGATGGCCAGATTCTATAGATAATCCTCGTACTATAGATACTCATGTACTATCCCTGCGGAAAAAAATTGAAATTGACCCCCGCCAACCCAGTCTAATTCAGACAGTTAGAAATGTCGGTTATAGATTTAATCGAGAAATCTTAACTATGGGTCAATGGAATAATAATTATCAAAAAAGTTACAAACAACCTCAAGAAGTTGCACCAGCTTAACTAGCTATCAGCTTTTAGTATTTCCAGACTGGAATGCTTTGCAAACAGATAGTCTCCTGTGGAGGAACTTCTTTAACAGCTTTTTGTAGCTCTGGTTAAGATACTAGGCAACAGTTGCAAGGGATGGTTTAGGAGGGGTTGAAATATCCTTAGTTCATGTATAGCAGGGAACAGGGAAAAGTTGGAAAAACATTTTCTAGTCTAAGATTTATCATCAGTAATTGTCCTCACCAATTTTTTCTTAGCTATAAAAAAAAGGCGTTCGTAAATCTAGCTATGAAATCTAAGGAGTTTGTTATAAGAAACCGGGTTTGTTGCAGACAGATGTCATTCATTAATGGATAATGGATAATTATCTCTCTCTAAAACGGATTTGATTGACGCGGAGCGTGAAAATTTTTTCTTCTCAAGGGGAGATTGGAGACCAGCATGGAGAGGGTTACTTGGGGTCTGACATTAAAATACACCTCTCTACTACTGTTACCCTATATTTTCCTCTCTCCTTTCCTTTTTAGCACTACCAAAATTTTTTCGTTGCCACTGGGTACATCCTAATGGCTTTACTGCTTCATAAAACTGAGACAAAGCGTCATGTAGCGTGACAAATTGATGTGTACGGACGTTGCACAGGCAAAAATGCGTTTCATGTCGCGCAGCGAAACGTCCCTACCTGCTTCTTGTGAGGCCGTCAGAGGTTACTAATCCACAGGCATTGACGGGTTTTGCAATGGCCGCATATATCAAGTCTATACCTAAATTTCAGTCTTTGTCAATAGACATTATTATTCATTTGGTTCTCTTGCCTCTGACTCCTCTGAGTGAGGGTAACGAGGGGGATTTTGCCAGAGGTCAAATAGATAGACACCCCAGAAATGTTGAAGCAGCGATTAGTGCAGAAGATACAAATTTCACCCTCGTTACTAATGCGTGAACATAACTACCGTATTATATCGCGATCATTGCGTAAATTGTTAACTAAGTCGAAACTCCCTTTACAGTTATCCTTTTACTAGGAATTGTTTTTAATCCGCGCGCGGTTTTCATCTTGGCAAAAGTAGCGAATTTTTTCACCTTTTCCAAATAGTTCATAAAAGAGAGTTGTGGGAGGAAAGTCCGTTCTGTAGCAAAAACTCAGTTAGAAACCAATACAGTTTAGATCAAACCAAAACTCATACCATGCATGAAAAAAGAATGTTACGAATAATAAGCACCATAAAAAAACTTTATATGAAAGTATATTTGACGAAAAAAATGATTTAAAACATAAAAAATGGTATTAAATATATTCATTCTGACTCCTGAATTCAGAATTCTGAATTCCAATAAATACCCTAACTATTTGTAGCAAACATTTATCACGCTTGGTATCATAAGGTATGAAATTATTAAAGTAGCTAGGGTTTGCTGAAAAAGTATTTTTAAGGAGTAGGGGAGTAGGGTAGCAGGGAAGTGGGGGAGCAGGGAAATAGAGAGTAGTTAGGAAAAAGGGAGAATTATAGAGGAGTTGCTAGGAAGAATTGCGCCTTTATTTTTATGCAATTATTTTGCCTTTTATACTAACTTTTTCAGATTCTTATACTCACGCACCAGGCACTTTTTTCAGGCTCAAAAAGGATTTATAGCAATCCGCGCATAGGTTGCGGGTAATCAAAAAGTAGATAAAAAAAACGAAACTCTCACCAGTTAAGTGTTAAGTGTTCCCTAAAAGCGGTAAGATTTTTCTACACAAATAAAATAGGATTGCTATAGCTTTTATCTATCAATAGTTTCAGATTTAATCAGCAAACCCTAGCTATTAAGATTACACAACTGCAAAAAAACCTTAATTGAATTGTATTGAGCTATTGGAGTGCTCTACTTCCCTTCTGCTTTCTGCCTTTTTCCTTTCTGCCTTCTTCCTTATTCCTTGTTCCTTCTGATTTTAACTTTTGCTTTTTGGATTCTGACTTGCGCTTAACACTGTACCTGCAAACTCAGATACACGACCCTTTTCAGTTTGAAACTGCCATTGACCTACTAAATTCAGAGTACCCTCCAAAAATTGACGGCGACATAACCGACGCTGAATCTTACCACTGGTAGTTTTCGGAATACTACCAGTCTTCAACAAATTAATAGCATAAACTTCCACCGTATGTTCCTCAGCAACTGCCTGACGAATAGCTCCCACTACTTCCTCAATATTCAAATTTCGTAAATAACTACGCTCTACCTCCTGAACAATTATTAAACGTTCATCATCTTCTGCTTCTACAGAAAAAGCTGCTCCACAACCAGATCTCAAAGCTGGATGACATTTTTCCACGGTCAACTCAATATCTTGAGGATAACGATACCTACCCCACAAAATCATTACATCTTTAATTCGACCAGTAATAAATAATTCCCCATCCTGTAAAAATCCTAAATCTCCCGTCCGTAAAAAAGGTCCCTTATCTGCTAAAAAAGCATTAAAAGTTTGTTCGGTTTCCTCTGGTTGATGCCAATAACCCTTACCCACGCCAGCACCGGATACCCAAATTTCTCCTACTTCCCCTTCTGAACGTCTAGTTAAAGATTCTGGATCTACTATTACAATTTCGTCACCCAACCAACCCCAACCACAACTAACTACTGCCCTATTTTTCTCTCCACCAACTACTACTCGGTTTTCTGCTAAAGCTTCAGCATCTACATATTTAATAGTTGGAGCTTTTGTTTTTGTTCCGCCACTAATAAATAGAGTAGTTTCTGCCATTCCATAACAAGGATAAAAAGCTTCCTTCTGAAATCCACAAGTCGCAAAAGTCTCGGCAAATCTTTCTAAAGTTGCTGCTCTTACAGGTTCAGCTCCAGAAAATGCGACACTCCAACTACTCAAGTCTAATTTTTTTAGTTGTTGTGGGGTTATTTGACGGGAAACTAAGTCATAAGCAAAGTTGGGTCCGCCACTGGTTGTTGCTTTGTATTTGGAAATAGCTTCTAACCAACGTATGGGTTTTTGAATTAAAGCTACCGGTGACATGAGGGTAACTGGAAAACCTCCATAGAGAGGTTGTATTACTCCACCTATTAATCCCATGTCGTGGAACATGGGTAGCCAAATTACGCCCTGACTTTCTGGGGAATGTTCAAAAGATTGATAAATAATTTCTGAATTATGTAGAACGTTGCCGTGAGTTACCATTACTCCTTTTGGTTTGCCTGTGGAACCGGAGGTGTATTGGAAAAAGGCAAGGGTGTCTGGATCTATTTTTGGTTCTTTCCATTCGAGTGCTTCAGAGAATGAAATTTTATCCGTGGCTATCCATGGATACTGGTTGAGTTTTGGAGCTAAGTCTGGATTTTTGGCTAATTTTGCTTGAATTTGCTGTAAAAAAGATTCTGTGGTGAGGATAGCTTTTGGTTCGCAGGATTCGACTCTTTCTTGGAGTTTGGCTATAGCGTCGGTGTTGAGGGGAGGGTTGCTAGTTACGGCGATCGCTCCGGCACAGATACAACCAAAGAAACTGGCGATAAATTCTAGTCCGGCGGTGTAGGGATAAACCACTAATATTCGGTCTTCTGGAGTGATGAATGATTGGAGGTGGGAGGCGATCGCTCGAACTTGGGTATTTAGTTGTTGATAGGTTAAGCTACCAGACTCGGTTTCTCCATCTGGCAAAAATGTATAAGCAATTTGATTAGGTAGATTTTGGGAGCGATGGTTGAGGATGTCTAGTATGGTTGAGTATTTAGCCATTTGAGGATTTTTTCAATTGTGTTGGTAAGTTTTTAATGCTTATCACATAGTTGTAGTTAGGTCAAATCACTGTTAGAGGAAGTTAGAAAAATTAGATCGTCATCCCCAAATGAAAATGAGGCGGTCGCTCGTTTAAACAACGGAATTATAGGTATTTCAGGCTGAAAAATTTGATTAAGCAATAACACTCCTTTGGATTATTCGACTAAAAATCCTATCACACAATTCGGCAACAAAGCTCAAACCATTGAAACTATGTTGACGAGTTTAGGGATTTTTGGCGACTTTTTGTCAGAAGTTAATGACAATCTTTAAAATGTTCTATCAAAGAAGCTCAGATTTATAATTAAAACTTTTCATAAGTGTTAAGTTCTCACCAGAAACAGAATGAAATGATAGAAAAGGGAAAAAAGGGAAAAAAGATAACGACAATAACAAACTTTGCAAAAATCTTAGAAGCTGTAGATAAACTGTCTCCAAAAGATCGAGAAAACCTAATTGATATATAAAAAAAATCGTCTTCGAGAGCGACGCAGAGCAGAGAAAATTAGGTAAGCATTCAGCTATTAGCAATTAGTTCTCAGCTCCTTAATCAATCAAGTAATTATTCCTTTAACTTATAGGGAATTTTCAACCAGAGAATTGAAGTACAAAAAACACAAGTTTAAGTTGTCAACTCATAAAATTGTGTGGTGGGAAATGTAGATGTATCTCGGAAGCTGATAGCTAACTGCTAAATCCTTACAAAATTCGAGATGTTCAAGAAGCACAAAAAGAGTTTGTAGAAGGGAAATGTCAACCCGTTACTCCAGAACAACTGATGAAGGAAATTATTTCGTGAAATTTTTTTTATTGGGGAGTCTAGTAGAGTAGGAAGTCGCCAATTTAATTCACTATCTATATTAATTAAATACCCCGCAGCCGAACAATACAAACCTCGTTGAATGCCTCTTCCTGATGGCTCCCAGTTGTCGGATTTTTCACGCCCTGATTGGGAGAAAATCATTGTCTAAAAACGACGCCTTTGAGGTATAGGATTCCTCAGTTTCTACAAACTGAAGCCCATATAAATTACAAAGTTGTTCGATTCGCTCCTTGAATCTTGCAGTTGGAATTTGTACAAACTTTTGGTTAGTTTTAAAGCCTAAATCAATTGATTGTTTTTGACCTTTATTCCAACCAAAAGCTACCGTACCAATTCCATATTTAAGGCAATGATTGATGATTAATCGTGCAGCTTTATTCACGGCATCTCGCATTTGACGATTACGCTTTTCAGTGATGCGAGCCAAGAGAGCTGGGGGTAATCTAGTAGACTGACACACCTTAAATGTTCCATTAGAAAAAATGGTCAAACCTTGCCATAACAAGAATTATACGAAAAAAGCGCTCTCCAAAGTTTTTTGGACTTTGGACAAAAAAATAGTTAGCGTAATATTTACACTAACTACAAAAATTAAGGTTTAAAGACCGAATTCATACTGGAATTATCTTCGTTTTTGACATTATTTATCCCATTTGAAAATCATAGGATAGGTCTGGTTCAATTTCTCCACCGAAACAGATATCTAACGGGACTTTCTTGAAGGGAATGAAAAACTCTCTCCAACTCATCAATAAGATTCCTTCGAGTCATTTTTTCAACTGCATCAATATGAGCTTCACTTCCGGTTTTTCCGTTCATATTTATATTTAGTTTTTTTCTGACTATCAGTATGATGATAATTACTCACAACAAGTTAATTACTTATTAGAGGCTGCATCTCAAAAAAATGAATCGTCATCCTTTTACAATACATACGAATTACTATTACTGATAAAGTCGGTAATAGGATTTGGAAGCCGATGTGGTTAATCGTTATTGGTTCTCGCGCCAGTTGAGTTAAGTCTGATTGATTGCTATGAGTCTTATCCACAGCGTTATGACATGGAACAACTTGATCCTCGTCGTGGGGAAACAAAAATTGTTAATGACAGCTTATTCAACTCCGGATGTCGAACATGAAGAAAATTGGTTCAAGTTAACATTAATTGCTTATGTTAATTTATGGGCAGCCAGAAATAATCGTGTTTTTTTACCTCACGCTTGGGAGCAGTATTTAAAGACTGATAAATCAGTAAAAATTACTCCCAGTTTAGTTCAAAGAGGTATAAGATCGAATAATTTCGACTTTGGGTACAATGGCTCGATCTCCCAAACGTCGAGGTTATTCTACCGGACGTATTAAAGGATATAAAACAACACCAAGAACTCGTCATCAAGTTATCAAGGGAAGGGAACAAAAATTCTCGAAAATAACTAAAAGTTGGCATCCCTGTCGGCGATAGCTCTCAATTATTTCTATTTTTCAGTGATTAAATTCACTGGAGACAGAGGAACATTGTCCGATTTAGTTAGCGTAACAATTACGCTAACTTTTTTCTCTTTGTCCAAAGTCCAAAAGTTTTAGCTGTGTCGGTCTACTAGGAATATTTTCTGAGACTTATATAGAATCCATTTCGAATATTCGCCCGCGTAAAAATTTTTGAGTTAGGAGTCGGGAATGGAAATTAGGCAATACAGGAAAAAGATTGAAAAATACTCCCCTACTTTTTAGAATCTTCTGATTCATTAGACATAGGCGTGATAATCAAAAATAAAATCAATCCCATGCGCAAAAATTATCAATTCTTTCTCCCTGTTCCCAGTTAAGTTTTCCCAGTTAAGTGTTCCCTGTTCCCTCTTTTCCGGAGAGGTCTATTTGTTAGATTGCTATGTTAGGCTAGTAAGAAATTTTGCATTCTCTTAAGCTCCAAAAAAAATATATATGCTTGTTTTTCCCATCATCAAATCTTTCCATCCATTGCTCCTTAGTGGAAAACCACAAACATTTTCATTCTGTGAAGCTCCCAAAAAAAATCAAAGGATTTTCGGTTGCATCATCACAAAAATTCTGATATCATAAAAAGTGTAAGGAGTTGTTCGCCCATATACATGATTTTTTATTCAACTAAAAAAGTTTTTCAGCAATAGAACTCCGTTCCGCTTTCCTACGCACATGAAACGCGAACGCAAATATTGTAGAAAAGAAAATCAATCGTGAAACGGTATAATTCCTAAGCTTCAGATTCAGCTTTCTTGCCTTCTTGCTTAATTTATGAAAATTGCCATTATTGCCTCTGGATTTTTACCCGTATTAGATGGAGTAACCGTCAGTGGTTATTACCGAGTTCAAAAACTAAGTCAACTCAGACATCAAGTGTTATTATTTTGTCCTGACTATAGTCCGCTAGCTAATTTATATCCAAATTGGAAAGATTATACAGGTAATATTTTCCCTGGAGTAGAAATCATTAACTTACCTAGTACACCATTTCTAGATTTTGAAAGAAACGTAGGATTTAACACTTACCAAATAGTCCGCCAAGAATTAGAAAAATTTCAGCCAGAAATTATTCATGTAGACGAACCAGAAAGATTATTTTTTGCTTTTTTTCGTTTGGCTGGCATAAAATTTGCTCAACGAAATAAAATTCCCTGCGTTTGTACCTTCCGAACTAACTTTTTAGAATATTTTGAAGATTTTTTACCTTTGCCAAAAGGGATTAACTTGATGTTGAAATTAATCTTTGAAAAAAGTTTTGTCTCTATTTACAATCAATATGATTTAACCCTAGTTTCTAGCAGTGTTACCTATCAAAAAATTGTGAATATGGGTATCAAGAATGTTAAGTATACCAATTTTCATGGTTTTGACGTGGAAAAATTTCAGTCAACTGCAATAAAAGCTAATTTTTGGGAATCAAATTATCAAATCTCTAATTTAAACAACAAAGTCAAAATAGTATTTTTAGGTAGACTAACGGAAGATAAGGGTTGGAAATTTACCTTAGATGCTTTTGTCAGACTTCAGCAATTAATAGATATAGAAAATGTTGCCATAATAATTGTTGGAGACGGTCCGATGCGTGAGGAAATATCAAACAGATTATCTCAAGTGACAAATCATGTTTATTTATTAGGTAGAATACCTCCTGAGAATGTACCTAATATTTTGAAAAATAGCGATTTTCATGTCACAGCTTCAGAAAAAGAAACTAGAGGTTTAACTGTATTAGAAGCCTTTGCCGCAGGTATTCCAGTAGTTGCCCCTCAAGCTGGAGGAGTCACAGAAAATATTCAAGATGGTTGGAATGGTTTATTATTTACTCCAGGAAATCAGGAAAGTTTTTGTAAGAAATTGAAGCTATTAATTGAAGATAATAATTTACGGAGAGAAATGGGTATTAAAGCCAAAGAAGTTATTGCTAAATATAGTTGGAATAATGCAGTAGCTAACTTAGTTAAAATTTGGCAAGAACAAATTATGCTTAAATCTTAATTCCTTATTCCCTTAAAAAAAATAAATGACAAATAATTGTGTCTTCCCCTATTCCCTATTCCCTGCTTTCTTTGATTTTATCTAATACCATGCATGAAAAAAGAATGTTACGAATAATAATGGCGCTCATGTATACTTTACTGAATAATTAATAATTAATTATTAAATAATTCAGCTTACTCTGCCTCCCCTTGAAAGGGGAAAAAGCGGTCGGAAAGCGGAGCATTCCGTAGGATGGGATGGCGAGGTCTCCCGAAGAATGCAGAGCCGCTCCGAAGTGCGCCATATCCAATTGACCAAGAGATCGGTCGGAAAGCGGAGTATTACGTAGGATGGGATGCTGAGGAAACCTAGCCATATCCAATCACCAATGCGAGAAAAGTGCTCTTGAATTTCCTTATATTCAATTCCGTTAAGGTTTTAACTAGAGGTAATTATCCATTAATAAAAGGAGATGTTCCTTTGACTAATAAGATAAGTTATGGATTGAGAAATAGTATAGAAGCTATTCATTCTGACTCCTGTACGGACGATTCGCGTAATTAGCAGCATTCGGTAGGAAATCGCCCCTACTACTCCTGACTCCTAAAAAGTCTCCTAGCTATTTGTAGTAAATATTTATCAATTTTATCTAATTTTTTTGTGTCATTTGCAACAATATTTCTTAGGTTCTTTTCAGGAATAGCATAGGAGAAAATCTTTGATAAAAATAAATTATAAAAATATTAAGACAATCTAATCTTTCAGTCATTCCCAGAAGATACAGTTACAGTAAATAGAGATACTTTTAGGTAAATAACCAAAACCAACCGAGGATTTTCGGTTATTAATTTTATGTAAGCATTCAGCTAGTTGGCATTTCCTGGGGAATGCTATGCAAACAGCTTTTGAAAGAATCAAGAAATAACCAAGGTTAGGTGATGACCTTTTTCTTTTCTGGGGAATGCTGCACAAACATAAGTTTTAATTCTCGTTGGAGACTAATTTATCCTTCCTGTGATAATGAGTTAATAACTTATAGCTGATAGCTAAATTTTTACAATTTTATAGTGACTAATTTAACAGGGTAAATTTACTGAAGAACTACTAGAAAATTAATTCGATTTGGGAAAAATGAAATTGTTTAATAGCCATAGCATTTCTCAATAAGTTCAAGAGACAAAACAAAACAATTAGAGCTTAATATATACCTGAATTAATACATACTGAGTATTTTAAAATCATCATACTCAAGTTATAATATAATAAGTATTATTAAGCAAACTCAATAAATGCCATTTGACTCTATTTTCATTCATCTAGCAACTCAAAGTTATGCAAACATTCGTATTTATATGGTTGGGTCAAGTTTTTTCCCTATTAGGTTCTAGTCTGAGTGAATTTGCTCTAGCAGTATGGGTATATCAAACAACAGGTTCAATTACCCATTATGCTTTATTGTCTTTATTCATTCATCTACCTAGTATCTTTATTTCACCATTTGCTGGTGCAATGGTAGATCGCTGGAGTCGTCGTCGGGTAATGATTGTCAGTGACTCAATTACTGGGGTAACAGCATTAGGAATAATGTTCCTAGTCTTCTCTGGGCAACTGCAAGTTTGGCATATCTATGTAGCAGTGGGTATTAGTTCGGTCTGTAACGCTTTTCAATGGCCAGCTTATATATCTGCAATCTCTCAACTTGTACCTCCGCAACACTTGAGTCGGGCGAATGGCATGGTACAAGGAGCAATAGCAACAGCAAGAATTCTTGGCCCAAGTATTGCTGGATTATTAATAATTAAAATTCACCTTCACGGAATATTATTAATAGATTTTAGTACCTATCTACTAGCATTTTTCACTCTGTTAATTGTCAAATTCCCAAGAAGGCAGCAGACAAATATTAGACGGAGAGTAAGTGTTGAAGAGTTATGGCAGGAAGTTGTTTCAGGGTGGAATTATGTAGTAGTCCGTTCTGGTTTGCGCAAGTTGACAATATTCTTTGGAGTTATCTATTTAAGTGCAGGGGTATTGCAAGTTTTATTCTTGCCAATGATTTTAAGTTTTGCCTCGGAAAAAGAATTAGGAATAGTCATGTCTTTTAGTGGCATTGGAATGTTATTAGGTAGTGTGATAGTAAGTGTCTGGGGATGTTCTAAACGAAGAATAGAGGCAATTTTAGTCTTTGTATTTATCCAGGGATTATGTTTATGTCTGGGAGGATTAAAACCTGCTGTAATTTTGGCTGCAATTGGAGGATTTGGCTATTTATTTTCCCGGGCAATTGTTGTTAGCTTGAATCATACTATTTGGCAAAAGAAAGTACCTCAAGATTTACAAGGGCGAGTTTTTGCTTTGCAGAATATGATGGAAAAGTTTTTGTTAGTAACTACCCATCTAAGTGCAGCGCCTTTAGTAGAGTTTATGTTTAAACCTTTGATGAGTGAAAATGGAATGTTGGCAACTAGTGTGGGCAGAATAATAGGAGTAGGAGATGGGAGAGGAATAGCTTTGTTATTTGTATTGATGGGTTTATTGAATATGGGAGCAGTATTAGTTGCTTACCGTACTCCAGAGTTGCGACGGGTAGAGAGAGAATTAAATGATGCTGAGAGGTTTCAAGTAAATAAAACTGAGACTGATAATACTGAACAAACTGTATTGATGTAGTTCATTAATGGATAATGGATAATGAAAACTCTCTATAATTATCAATTATCAATTATTAGGAGAGGCTAATAAAGCTGAATTATTTAATCAATAATTATTAATTATTCGGTAATATTTTGGTGGTAGGGGCGATTCGCGTAATTAGCAGCATTCGGTAGGAAATCGCCCCTAAAACAGTCATAATTGTCAAGGTTTTCAGCTCAAATTAACTATTATTATAGTGGTTTTCACAAAGGTAGACTACAAAACTTCTTCCTTCTTCCTTTAAACCCAAATCTCTGTACTCTATATTAATGAAAACCCCTATAAAACTGTCACGACCAATTTAGGATTGTTATAAGTAAGTAAGAGAAGTAAAACTAACTGACAAAATCATTTTTTGTACCTTTGCGTGAAAATATGTTCCCTGTTCCCTGTTCTCTTAAACTAACCAGGAGAAAAAAATGACTCAAAGCCAAAATCAAACATCTAAGAAAAATCTCAGAGAAATACAGGAGAAAAACTTTTTTCAAGAATTGAAATTTGAGGGTGTAGAAGATGAACGTCGCCACCGTCAAGAACGACTAGCAGCAGCATTTCGTCTATTTGCTCGTTATGGGTTTGACGAAGGAGTGGCAGGACATATCACAGTGCGTGACCCTGAATTTCCAGACCACTTTTGGGTTAATCCTTTGGGAATGTACTTTGGTCACATTCGAGTTTCAGATTTGTTGCTGGTCAACTACCAGGGTGAAGTAGTCAAAGGTAATAGACCTATCAACCAAGCAGCTTTTGCTATTCATTCCCAAATTCATTCTGCACGACCTGATGTGGATGCTGCAGCTCACGCTCATTCACTCTATGGCAAAGCTTGGTCAACTCTGGGACGCATTCTTGACCCCTTGACTCAGGATGCTTGTGCTTTCTATGAAGACCATGCCTTGTTTGATGATTATACAGGAGTTGTACTGAATCTAGATGAGGGTAAACGAATTGCTGCTACCCTTGGAGACAAAAAGGCATTAATTCTGAGAAATCATGGTTTACTTACGGTTGGTCATTCAGTAGATGAGGTAACTTGGTGGTTTATTACGATGGATCGTTCCTGTCAGGCTCAACTTATGGCTGAAGCGGCAGGAAAACCAGTGCTAATTGACCATGATACAGCTCGTTTAACCTATAGTCAGGTTGGTTTCCATCAATTCGGTTGGTTTAGTTTCCAGTCTCTCTATGAAATGATTGTGCGTCAGCAACCAGACTTACTTGACTAAGATTATTTCGTCTTAAATAAATGCCGATCATGCTAATTTAAAATTCCGAAAGTATCATAAATAATGAGGAGATAAATATGTTGAAAAATACAAAGATAGAGATACAACCATTCTCGGAAAATGTAGGCAGGAAAATTATTAAGACAGAGAATACAAGTCTTTTAGAAATCGACAAAGAAGAAATTATTAATCTGTTTAAATCTTATGGTTTCTTACTCTTTAGAGGTTTTGAAACTAATGTTAATACTTTTGCAGAATTTAGTAACTCACTGAGTAAGGATTTTATGGATTACACTGGAGGTGTTATAAATCGGAGAATAATTAATGAGGATGGAACTATATTAACTGTTAATGACTTTAAGGATGAAATGGAACTACATGGAGAAATGTACTATATAAACAAACCTCCCCAGATAGTTTGGTTTTTTTGTGCTAATCCACCTTTAAAAGATGGAGAAACGACAGTATGTGATGGTCAGCAATTCTTCCATGAACTTAGTAGTTCAACGAAAGATTTATTGAGCAGGAAGAAATTAAAAATATCAGGTAATTTCAAAAAAGAATATTGGCAGAAAAAATACAAAACTAATGATGTGAATGTGGTTAAAGAGATATGTAATAGTCAAGGCAAAGAAGTTCAAGTTAACGAAGATGAATCAATTTATTTTAAATTCATTTGTTCAGCAATACATAACAGTAGAACTGAACAAGATGATGTTTTTATTAATAGTTTATTACGCTTAAAAAAGGTAAATCCCAAAAGCGTATGTTTTGATGATGATTCAGAAATAACTGATGAGATAATGTCAGAACTAAATGAAATTGCTGAAAAAATAACCATAGAAATAAACTGGCAAAAGGGAGATATTCTGATGATTGATAATACAAGAATTATGCATGGTAGAAGAGCTTTTTCTGATGATCGACGAGATATTTATATTCGGTTGTGTTTTCCAGCATTTCCATTTTAAAATCTCAGAAGCTGAATTATTTAGGGATTGAGATTACCAAACCGCTACAAACTCGTTATCTTCAAAATTAACTTTATTTATAACCAGGTACTTATGAACTATTAACTAATAGTATGAATCTTTAAGAAATTAGTACCTTGTGTATGCTTAGTAGGAATACCACCCACAATCAAAATTTTCTCTCCTGGTGCAGCTAAACCAAGTTTCAATAAATAATTTTGAGCTTGTGCTGTTAAATCTTCAAAAGACTCAACTTCTTCACTAAGTAGTATTGGTTTGACTCCCCAAACCAAATTCAAACGGCGATCAACTTTTTCATTAGAAGTAAAAGCAATTGCAAAAGCTTTCGGACGTTCGCTAGCAGCTAAACGTGCAGTATAACCAGAACTGGTAAAAGCAGCAATACAACGTAAAGGTAGAATCTTATCAATAGTATTAAGTGCTTCACTCAGAGCGTGAGTTTCATCCGTTTCTGCTGGTGGATAATTAACAAACTCTGTATCCTTCTCCACATCAGCAGCGATACGCGCCATCATTTCTACAGCCTTAACCGGATACTTACCAACCGCTGACTCTCCAGACAGCATTACCGCATCAGTACCATCAACAATAGCATTTGCCACATCACTTGCTTCAGCACGAGTAGGTCGGGGTTCATTAATCATACTTTCCAACATCTGGGTAGCTGTAATTACCGGAATACCTTTTTTATTGCACATCCGAATAATCTGTTTTTGCAACATCGGGGCTTTCTCCGGACTCATTTCTACCCCCAGGTCTCCCCTTGCCACCATAATACCATCGCATTCTTCAACAATAGACATCTCCGGAAAACAAATAAATTGTGATAGAGTAATAAAAAATCTAATTTTTAGTGGCTAATTATGACCAGTATGCTTGAGTACATTCACCATCATTCACAAGAATCAGAACGTTTATTAGGCATCAAGTATGAACAACTCGAAAAATTCTTAAAACAAGCAGAAAAACTCCATAATAATAAGCGAGAGATAGCTTGGGCTAAAAAAGTTAGAA
>NZ_JAAHGT010000919.1 GCF_010672385.1 Okeania sp. SIO2F4 | reverse complement strand
TAATGGTTATTTTGATGATTTAGATTGGTATGATTCAGCAGAAATTGCCTTGGTTTTACTCTTACCTCAGATTTTACTCCTTTCCCTTATCAAAAAATTAAAGTTACTAAATCCCTGGTTTTATGAACACGGTTTGGAACTTTGTCTTGTCAGGTGCAAGATGTGAGTCTATGAAGTTGCACTTAATATAAAGATGAGAATAGTCAGTCTAATAAAGTCTGAGGCACAATTATTAAGTGTATTGTTAAAGAAAAATGGTATAACTATTGAGGATAAAGTTTTTCTATCACTACAGCGATAATTACCGATAGACCAGCAATACCACCAGCAATACCAAATTAAGGATAGAGTCCAAAAATTGGGATAATTTATTTTTGGCTGCTCCCTCAAATCAATCTTGACAGACCACTACTCCCCTGCACTCTTCAAATTTATGTGGAATTGAATCAATTGCATGATAATATTATCTTGATCCCAATAAAAATATGGAGAATAAATTTAGATGAAATATTCTTTTCGTGCAACTTGGGCTTTAATACTACTTGCTATCAACTTTGTTGTGGCAGGCTACTATTTTGGTATTATCCAGTAGTCTTAGGACTTATAAACCAGTAAATCTGTGCCACTCTTAGAATATTCTTCAGAGTGGTACTAAAACTATATTTCAGTATCAGTAGGTATTAAACTTAACTCAACTTATCGGGCGAATTCGCTCTTCTTGAAAACCATGTCGCTTCAGCGCATGGATGAAAAGCGATCCGGGCGACTTCAGTCGCCTGTAGAAAAATCTGATTTTCTCAAGACATTTTCGTGAGTTAATTATGTTATTATGTATAGTGTATAGTATAAATATCAAAAGGTAAGTCGAGCCAAAATGATAATTTACGAGTTCAAAGTCAAAGCTAAACCTGAGCAATATAAAGCTATAGACGAAGCTATTAAAACATCTCAATTTATCCAAAATAAATGCTTAAGACATTGGATGGACAACAAAGGTGTGAGTAAGCACGACTTAAATAAGTATTGCAAAGTATTAGCTAAGGACTTTAAATTTGCTAACGAACTCAATTCAATGTACGTCGCCAATCCGACGACTCCCCTACGACAATCGGCTGCGGAAAGTAGGGGCGAAGAGCGAATCGCCCCTACTCTGCAATATCTAGATTTTACAACAACTGCAAGAAGAAAATCAAGAGTAAAAAGGGTTATCCTAAGTTTAAAAAGCATTGCCGTTCTGTAGAGTATAAAACTTCTGGTTGGAAGTTATCAGAAAAGAGAAAAGCAATTACTTTTTCAGACAATAAAAATATAGGTACTTTGAAGTTAAAAGGTACTTATGATTTGAATTACTATCAGTTAGACCAAATAAAACGAGTAAGATTAGTTAGGGGTGCCGATGGCTATTACACTCAATTTGCTATTCAAGTAAACGTAAAAATTGAGACTCAGCCAAGAGGAAAAGCCGTAGGTTTAGATGTGGGAATTAAATATTTCTTGGCTGATAGTAATGGCAAGACTATAGAAAACCCTCAGTTTTACAGGAAGTCTGAGAAGCAGTTCAAACTAGCTCATAGGCAGAAATCTAAAAAGTACAAGAAAGGTGTAAAACCGCAGTCAAATAATTACCACAAAGCTAGAAATAGATATGCACGGAAGCATCTGAGAGAGGGACGTTGCATGCAACGTCCGTACAGGCAACGTAAAGAATATGCAAAGAGAATAGCGTATTGCGTGATTCAATCTAACGATTTGATAGCCTATGAAAACTTGAATGTTAAAGGCATGGCAAGAAATCGAAGGCTCGTAGGGGCATCTATGCGAATCGCCCCTACAATCAATTAGTGATGTTGCTTGGTCAACTTTCCGTGGTTGGTTAGAGTATTTTGGTGCAAAGTATGGAAAAGTAACAGTAGCAGTACCACCTAACTATACAAGCCAAAATTGCTCTAACTGTGGAGAAGTTGTGAAAAAGTCTCTATCTGTGAGAACCCATGTTTGTCCTCACTGTGGCTATGAAGCAGATAGAGATGTTAATGCTGCAAGAAACATCCTGCAAAAAGCACTATGTACGGTGGGGCACACCGAAACCTACGCTTGGGGAGACACGCTCTCTGGCGAATGTTGGAGACATCCTGCTAGGTGATGGTGAGTCGTTGAGTCAAGAATCCCTGTCTCTTTAGAGCGGGGAGTGTCAAATTCGTAGTAGTCATACCCTGGATAACTTCTAATATTAAATCAGGTAGTGTCAGTATAAATAAAGCATAGAAACAGGGTTTATATGAAATGCTCTACTATACTAATATCTACCTACCATAAACCAGGTTTCTATAACACTTCTATGGAAACTGCTGTATAATTCATCCCGCAAATATGCAACGCCGAAAAATCTAATCAGTAATTAATCTATGAATCAAACTATGCCAAATTAAACCAATAATAATTAACCCTAAACCAACTAACCAAATTTGCTGTTCTACCCAAAAAGCTAAAAATAAACAAGAAGCTAAACCTACCCAACCCAACCATTGAGGATAAAGTCTTTCTTCTGGGGAAAGTTGGAGAGCAGCAAAATTAGTAATAGCATAATAAATCAAAACATTAAAAGCACTAAAAGACCAAGTAGTTTTCACATCCCCAATTAAAACTAAAAAAGCGATCGCTACTCCTACTACTACCACTGCTATATAAGGTGTAGTTTCCCCACTATTCAACCTAGCAAAAACTTTAGGTACATCTCGCCGACGTCCCATTGCCAACAAAACCCGCGACAAACCCAAAATCAGATTTAGCAGGACTCCCAACATTGCCGTAATAGCACCAACAGCAATTAACTTAGGAATAACAGGAACACCTAAACCAGATTTGGCAATAACTTCTAGAGGTGCAGCTAAACTTACATCTGCTTGAGATAATTTTTGAATTACTTCTTGACCAACTACTACAGTAATTAGAGCGCTCGATATATATAAAATACAGGTAACAATCATCGTTACGGCGATCGCCCTGGGAATAGTACGTCGTGGTTCCTTAACTTCCTCACCCAAAGTGGCAATACGACCATAACCAGTGTAGGCAACAAACATTAAAGCAGCAGATTGTAGTAAAGATGCTATAGGTTTATCCCCAGAAAAAAAAGGCGTTAAAATTTCCCCTCCAGCCAAAACAACTCTAGGTACTCCTGCCAAAATAAATACAGCTAGAGAAAATAAAGTAATTGAAACAATAATAATATTAGTGACATTAGAACGACGAATTCCACTTAACACAACAATAGTTAATACAACCACAGCAGTTACAGCAGTCAATACCAACCAAGTTTGATTATTCACGCCAAAAGCATTAAGCAAATAACCAGCAAAACCCAAAGCAGCAGTAGCAGCAGAAGCACTTTTCGCCAACAGAAACATCCATCCAGCGATGAAACCTAACCAATGATTCAGATATTTGTAACCATATTCGTAAGTACCACCACTCACAGGATGGTTTGCTGCTAACTGGGCGCTATTAAAAGCATTGCAGGTAGCAACAACAGCACCTATCCCTACAGCAATAATTACCGACGGACCCGCAATACCAGCAGCAATACCAATACTGACAAATACTCCAGTACCGACAATTGAACCTAAACCCATAAGGGTAGCGCCAAATACGCCAATTTCTCGTCTCAGTTGAGGTGTCATTTCAGTTATTATCAGTTATCAGTTATCAGTTAGCCTCCTGCGGAGGAACTTCGTTAACAGTACCTCCTGCAATAGGAAGGCTTAAAATACTGAAGTTTGCTTTTTTCATCCCCTTTTAAGGAGAGGTATTAGACCTTATTTTTTCAGTCAACATATCTTATCAGAACTTAT
>NZ_JAAHGT010000918.1 GCF_010672385.1 Okeania sp. SIO2F4 | reverse complement strand
TCCCTCAGCTATCAGTTATAGCATTTGTCTGTAAAAATGCACTTCATAATTATTACCCAGACTTGAATTTTACTTACAGTTCTTATCTTTTATTAAGTGCAACTTCATGGATAAATGGTATTACTAGCATAAGAATAAGTGCAGGAGTTAAGAATTAAAAGTATTGAAATAGATAAAAGAGATTAGGTAAACTGTCAGGATTCAGGTCCTATGGAAAAGCCTATAAATCTTGGTGGATAAGTATTTCCGACAATTTCATTCAAAATCCTATTCTCAATTAAAGATTGCTACAAGCCTTTATTTTCGTGATTATTGACTGGGGAGGCTGTTAAATTGCTGAGTAAGTCGTTTTCAGAAGTCTCTCTATAACTGGGTTTGAGATACCTGAATCCTTACGGTAAACTGAGATATCTACCAAACCAACTTGACAAATTTCTAGACTGAATTACTCAATAACTGACTTGATTTGTATTTCTGACTACTGATACGCAATTCCTCTGCAAGAGTCTAGCTAATAGCTAAATACTTATTTCAAGGCTTATTTACTTGAGGAGGAAAGCAAAGTTTCAATATTTCAAGTTTATACAAATAAAATCAATGAAAATATTCTCTATTCCACGAATAATAAAATTTTCTCTTTTAATGATATTCATGGTAATTATGATTATTATTTTTTCTTCGAGAGCCGCTTTTAAGGGAATAGATATTCAACCTAAACTGCCGGAGTTTACATCAGCTAATACATTAAAACCTGAACGTAGTGAAAGTATATTAAATCTACCTGTAAAAATTCCTTTGGCTAATATTCAGAAAGCATTAAATCTGAATATTCCTCAGACATTTGTGGGTACAGAAGCTGACCTTACAGATTTGCTCTCTAATGATAATCTTACCTACGAAATTAATCGCGAAGATTTCAGTATTGGCACTCAAAATAATCTGATAACTTTTTCAGTGCCAATATCAGGAACTGCAAGAGTAAAAGGTAAAATAAATTTACTTTTTGATAAGATTCCAGTTAGTGCGCGGACAAATATTGCAGGTACAATTTTTGGCGATATTTCTTTAGGAATAGATAATGAATGGAATATTCAACCGAATCTAAATGTATCGACGAATTTAACTAAAGCAGATGTACCAATAAAAAATGTTGGCACTATTAGTATTCGTAGTATTCTGAAAAAACAGGTAGATAAAACTATTAATAAAGAGAAGCCTAAGTTAATCGCTGAACTTGTTAAAAATTTAAACCTAAAAGCAGAAGTAACAAAACAATGGAATAATTTGCATTTGTCAGAAAGAGTAAATCAAGACCCTTCAATCTGGATTAAAACTGAACCACAAAGTATTAGCTTTAAAGAGTTTGATTTGAGTGATGGTGAAAATGTTCGATCTGGAATTGCTATTAAGATGTTTATTGATACTTGTGTATGCAAAGAAGCTCCTGTTATTAATTTTAAGCCGTTGCCTAATCTGACTTTCCAAGAGCAGATAATAGATAAATTTTTAATAAATTTGCCTGTGCAAGTTTCCCTTGATGAACTGAATAATACTCTTCAATCTAAAGTCAGAGGTAAATCTTTGTCTATTGATGAAAATCTGAAATTCATTGTTAATGAAATTAATTTATCTCCATTAGGTGAAAAAATTCTTGTTAAAGTTGATTTTAAGGCTGACCAAGGTAATTTGCTTCAGGGAGCAAAAGGAATATTATATCTTTGGG
The DNA here is from genome assembly GCF_010672385.1 of Okeania sp. SIO2F4. GTDB lineage: Bacteria > Cyanobacteriota > Cyanobacteriia > Cyanobacteriales > Microcoleaceae > Trichodesmium. The sequence continues at coordinate 2,142 of NZ_JAAHGT010000918.1, read as the reverse complement.
GTAAGATTTTTTACGATCAAGAGTCTAATAATCTGAAAGTGGTTGAACTTGATTATGATATTGATACAAAAAATGCTTTATTATCAACAGCAGATTCGCTTTTGCAACCTGTTTTGCTTCAGCAAATTCAAGAACGTCTTTCTTTTCCTTTCGATAAACAATTAAATAGAGCAAAAGATGAAGCTAATAAATATATTCAGAAGATAAAGTTGCCCTCTGAAATTGATGCAAATATTGAAGTTAAAACAATTGAAGTTGAAAAGGTTGTTGTGACAAATAATCATATTTATCTGGTTTTATTAGCAGATGGAAATATGGCTGCTATTTTAAATTTAGAGGATAGGGATTAGGAAAGAAAAAATAGTGAATCTCGTTAATTAGGGAGTAGGGAGTAGGGAGTAGGGAGTAGGGAGTAGGGAGTAGCGAGTAGGAAAGAAAAAATATTGTATTTCATTTATTAGGGAGTTAACAGCTATTAATGAGAGGAAAAGGTAAAAGGAATTGAGAAATTGAGAGAGAATTCAAAGTTGCAAAAGTAACTTCCTTATATCCTGAGAATAAATTATTCATTATTTGCGCTTTAGCTGATAGTTAATATTTGAATTCTTAGAAAATTTCAATATTAATTCCTTTTCCAAAATTAATAAATTAATAGCTTATTGCTAAGAGCTGACTCCTGAACGTTTACCTCAACTTTTATCTCGATCTACGCTCTTCTTTATTCTCTAAAATTCTCTTATTAACTATGTCTTCTATTTTCGAGGTCAAATCATTTATATTTGTTCTTTTGATGAGATATCCTGTATCAATGAATCCTATGATGTAAGATAAAACTCCTCTAGCTGGCTGAAAAGAATAATTAATTATTTTTGTTGTCATTTCAGTTCTTCCTGTAAGCGGACTATCAGATATATCCATTTGATAATAGATATACCCTCCATAGTTTCTTTTTAGACCTTTCATTTTTTCCTTTTTTTCCCATCCTACTTGGAGTAATATGTACAATTGATTCCTCAAAATTCCAATCTTGGCATTATATGTCTTAACTTCATTATAAGGGGTTCTCTTTAATTCAATTCCCTCAAAGTATTCTGAGTATTCTGGATAGGGTGTTGCATTTTGGTTAATATTTATTTCTTGAGTGGGAAAGGCACTAAATAAAATGCTTTCTAATAACATTATTATAGATATCAAAGTTACTAATTCTATTTTACTCAAATTGATATTCAGCTTCTGCAATATATAGTTGAAAATTATTGGAGTAATTAATACGAAAATTGCTGTACTAATGGTTTTATATTGTTTAATTTCTACTACACCTGGTTGAAAATAGTTAACTATTGAAGCTGTAATAAAATTAGTTAAAATTCCAGCAATTATCCCTAAAGTAATGTTTTCTAAATATCGAGGAAGTTGTGTACTCATATCTACTTTTTATTTGATATTTAACTATTGACATCATAACAAATCCTAAATTCTAGGAGTCACTATTTAGGAGGCGAAATATTTATATGATTTTATTTAATTTCCTTGATGATTGTTGGCTGAGTTGTTGATTTTTGTGGATGGGGTAATAAGTTAAATTTGAACAGGGGTGTCGGGAATTGAGAACGGGTGTCGGGAGTAGAGTTGAAAACTAATTCACTACTCCCTACTTCTTATGATGGCTGATGCATAGAAGTTACTTGACAAAAAAAAGTTTATATAGTAAAAATATATATAGTGGAAAAGGTGCGCTCATATATAGTCATTCTAGGCCATTGAAAAATATTGTATTCAGGGTATTTTGGTCTTGTCTAGTTCCTCTTGAATGAAGAAGGATAGTTTCAGGTTGTGGAGAAGATAGTAGTTTCATTCTCTGAAGCACTCACCTCAGAGAGTGGTTGTGAATTTTTGACTATTACCTATAGACAGATAGTAATTTCATTTTCTCAAGCACTCCAAGTCTGAGGGTAGTTGTGAATTTTTGATGATCGCCTATTGGAAGTATAAGCTTCAGGAAATGAAAAATTCTGCCTCAGAGGTGAGTGGTGAATTTCTGACTATTGCGTATGAGGAAATAGTAGTTTCATTTTATGAAGTACTCTGACTCTGAGAGGAGTTGTGGAATTTCTGACTATCGACTCTGGCAAATAGAAGCTT
>NZ_JAAHGT010000917.1 GCF_010672385.1 Okeania sp. SIO2F4 | reverse complement strand
GGTCACATACTCTATGGGAAAAATAGAACATTATAAGAATAGGTAAGGGAAGTTAAAGAAAACGATAACTTCTCTCTCAATCAAAACAATTAACTCTAATTCATTTTTGAAAGATTATGTACAGTCCTCTAATTAAAAAAGTTATAGCTAAAGCTTGTAATGTTAGTATCGACGAATGTGTAGAAGTTCAGAGATTAAAACTAGAAGTTCAAAGATTAACTCAGGAAAATCAAGAACTAACAGCACAAGCACAACAATATCAAACAGAAAATCAAGAACTGCAAAACAAACTAACCCAACTAAGGATGCAGTTAGCAACTCTTTCAGAACACTCTGCCCCTCTAACTTCTCCTTTATCTGCTAATTTAATATCTCCAAAAGAATCATCAACCACAGTTGTTTTAGTTAATTCTCCCAGCGACCAACTAGAAGCGGATCAAGGTAAACCTGTAGAATTACTAAATCAATTACCTAACGGTATGTGGCACATTAAAGTTAACTCAGGAGTCCAAGTTATTGTTAAACCAGAAGCCCTAAAAGTTTTAGCATAGTATTTCTCACTTTCGATTAATTGACATAATTATTTATAAACTGTCAGTTAGTAGAAGTTAAGGTACTTATTCAACCATAATTCTATACCTCAGCAACTAAATTTTTAAATTTAGATTCCATCCCTATATATACCAAAAGTAGGTAAAATTAAGATTATTTGGTCAATAAAGCTACCTAGTGAACTTAGTTATAGAACTATTATCAAAGATAGTGCTAATCGTTATTTTGCCAGCTTTGTTGTTAATATCAATCCTAAGTCTTTAAGACAGTACAAATAACTCTATTGGCATTGACTTAGGTGTATCCACTTTGAAAACTTTGAACAACGGAGAAAAATTTAATTCTCCTAAACCACTCAAAAAAAATCTTAAAAAGTTAGCTAAGTTTCAGCGTAAACTATCTCAGAAAACTTTTGGTAGTAAACTTCAAGAAAAAACTAAGTTAAGAGTAGCTAAACTTTATACAATAATTGATATTATAACTGACTTTTTGCATAAACTTTCTACTACAATTAACTCGTAAAAATCAAACAATTGTTTTGTTTCGAAGGTTTGAATGTTTCTGTGATGATTAAGAATCACAAACTAGCTAAGGCTATTTCAGATTTAGGTTGGCAACAATTTAGAAATGTAACTGAGGCTAAATGCGAGAAATATGGTGAAGAGTTTAGAGTCATTGTATAGATGAGAACCTACATCCTATAAAGTATTCTAATGATGGTTTCATCAGAAGTTAGAAGTCAGAAGTTGTTTTTGTAATGGGGATGCGCGAGAACCCAGCAAAAACATTTCCCCTTGAAAACTGGGGTTTTAGACCAATTACCAAAAGTAATGCCATACTTCGGTAATACTTCAACACTCAAGTAGTTACCAAGATTCCAAGTCGGTTTTTGGCAATTAGGCAATTATTAGTGAGTTAGTAATTATTATCACTACTTTTCCTCTCCCCTCACCTCCCACACTTACCCATCCGATCGGGTATAGCAAGATTTTTGAGAAATGGTATGAGACTCAATTATTTTGATAAGTTAAAAAAGGTAGATAAAAAATGCTCGACTTAATTTAGTCGAACATTTATCATGCTTAACTTACTGAGCTAAAACAACTAATACTAATTATTTGATGACAAAGAAAAATCTAGTCGGGTATAGCAAGATTTTTGAGAAATGGTATGAGACCCAATTATTTTGATAAGTTAAAAAAGGTAGATAAAAAATGCTCGACTTAATTTAGTCGAACATTTATCATGCTTAACTTACTGAGCTAAAACAACTAATACTAATTATTTGATGACAAAGAAAAATCTAGTCGGGTATAGCAAGATTTTTGAGAAATGGTATGAGACCCAATTATTTTGATAAGTTAAAAAAGGTAGATAAAAAATGCTCGACTTAATTTAGTCGAACATTTATCATGCTTAACTTACTGAGCTAAAACAACTAATACTAATTATTTGATGACAAAGAAAAATCTAGTTGACTTGCCACTGAATTAGTTTCAACAGTCTGAACTAAAGCCGAATGTAACATGGGAGTTTTAGCAATAGAATTATTCGCCAAAGTAAACAAAGGATTAGATAAAATTCCAGCTAAAGAAGTTGCCAAAACTGACACAATTAATCCTACTTGTAAGGGACGCATACCTGGAAGATTCCAGCGAATAGGAGGATAATTTTTGATAACATCCGACATCTCTTGCGGTTCTTTTACTACCATCATTTTTACTACACGAATGTAATAGTAAATAGAAGCCACACTGGTAATTAATCCTAACAAAACTAACCAATATAATCCAGCTTGCCAACCTGCCCAAAACAAGTAAATCTTACCAAAGAAACCTGCAAGTGGAGGAATGCCACCTAAAGACAACAAACAAAGACTTAACCCCAAAGTTAACAGTGGATCTTTTTGGTATAACCCTGCATATTCGCTAATTTGGTCTGTACCAGTACGCAGAGAAAATAGAATTACACAGGTAAAACCACCCAAGTTCATAAACAAGTAAACTAGCAGATAAAATATCATACTAGCGTAACCAGCTTCAGTATTGGCCAAAAGACCAATCATTACAAAACCAGCTTGTCCAATAGATGAGTAAGCAAGTAGACGTTTCATGCTGGTTTGGGCAAGAGCAACTACATTACCCAATACCATACTCAGAATAGCCAGGGCAGTAAATACAAAATGCCACTGTTCCGAAACTAATGGGAAAGCTGTTACTAAAAGACGAATAGCCAGGGCAAAACCCGCTGCTTTAGAACCAACCGAGAGAAACGCCACAACTGGAGTAGGAGAACCTTCATAAACATCTGGAGTCCATTGGTGAAAAGGAACAGCAGAAATTTTGAAAGAAATACCTGCAATAGCAAATACTAAAGCAATTACTAGAGCTAGGGAAACACCACCACCTGCACCATCAGCAAGACTAGAGGCGATCGCTGTTAACCGAGTTTCTCCACCGGACAAACCATAGAGTAGAGAAATGCCATAGAGAAAAACGGCGGAACTAGCAGCTCCTATCAGTAGATATTTTAGTGCTGCTTCATTGGAACGAGGGTCACGTTTTGTATAACCAGTTAATAAATAAGAGGAGATACTAAGAGTTTCCAGAGCAACGAAAATCATTACCAACTCATCTGCTCCAGAAAGGAACATTGCCCCCAAAGTAGCAGTGAGTAGAATGCAAATAAATTCTCTGAGTGGAGTTCCAGTCTGTTCTATATATGCCACTGACATTAATATAGTCACAATCGCACATAGAGCAATAATGCCTCTAAATACTACACTCAGAGCATCAGCATTAAAGCCTCCTAAAAAACCGATGGTATTGGTGCTATCCCATTGAGTATATAAGGCCACAATTGCTCCTAAAAGACCAACAATGGCTGCATAAGGAGTCCACTTAGTAGAACTACGCCCCACTATTAGGTCTCCGAGGAGAACTACTAGCAGGGTAATAACAACTATTCCTTCTGGAAGAATAGTGCCTGCATTAAGTTGGGCTGCAATGTTAGAGAAATCTATCATTTTAGATAATTTGAAATTTTCGTGTAATTAAGAATTTTGGCTGATTCATAATCCTTTACAGTAGAGGATTGTAGCGTGTATCTAGAGATTTTTTGGTTTTTTATTAGGTAATAATAATTAATCAATCCCTGGCCAATTTTATTTTCTGGAGAAAAGCTGTTGAATCTAGTGTGGAGTTTCTCAGAATTTTTCTTGAGTGGAAAATAATGTGTGAATCTCTATGTATTGACCTAGGAAAGGATATCAAAAAATTCCTTTATAAACTTACCCACATTCTCAAGCTAGAGATA
>NZ_JAAHGT010000916.1 GCF_010672385.1 Okeania sp. SIO2F4 | reverse complement strand
TCTTACCAATCAATACTTGTGACTTTTATTTTTTGACTTTTGACCTCCGGGTAGCGACTAGTAGTCTGCATCTTTTTCGATCGTTCTAAAGTGCATACAGTAATCTCGCCCCTGTTGTTTAGCCTGATATAAAGCTTGATCGGCTTCAAGTATCAATTTCTGTGGTGTTTGATAAACTGATGGTATCTGAGTAGCAATACCCAAACTTAAGGTAACTATTTGTTTTTCAGTTCTCCCATGAGGAATACCTAAATTATTAATTGCTGATTTAATTTGTTCTGCCACTACACAAGCTCCACTTTGACCAGTATTTGGTAAAATCACAGCAAATTCTTCTCCTCCATAGCGAGCTAACAAGTCTACAGGACGTTTCACAATTTCTTTAGCCGTCTTAGCTATTTTAACCAAGCATTGATCTCCTGCTTGATGACCATAAAAATCATTGTATAATTTGAAATGATCGATATCAAACATAATTAGAGATAAATATTGCTTTTCTCTTACCAGTCTTTTCCATTCTAGGTCTAAAAATTCATCAAAATAACGGCGGTTAGGAACTTGAGTTAAACTATCAAGTCGAGCCAGATTTTCTAATTTATCATTTGCTTCCTGAAGTGCATCAAGAGCTTGGGATAATTCCTCTGCTTGAGAACGGGTTTGAGCTAATAAATGAGAATTCTGCAAAGCGATACTAAATTGAGCTGCTAGTTGTTTAACAAATCGAATTTCATTTTTACTCCATTCACGGGTATTTTCACACTGATGAATACATAGAAGTCCCCAAAGTTTTGAACCGTTCATTAAAGGTACGATTATTTGTGCCCTAATTTGAAATTCTTCTAACACTTGAATATGACAATCTTTTAATCCAGCATTGTAAATATCAGTTAGCACTTGTATACTTCCATGTTGATAGTGGATGGCATACTTTTCCCCAAAACAATAATCCTTGACTTTTTTCAAAAGCGCAGAATCATAAATAGGTAAAACGCTTTCAGCAACAAATTCACCATAGCAATAGTTACTATCTAGATCGAAGCGGAATAACCCGACGCGATCGCACTGCAAAGTTTTTCTAACTTCTTTGATAGTAGTTTGACATAAGGTATCAAAGTCTAGAGACTCACGAATTGCTGAGATTAAGTTCAATAAAATTATTTGTTGCTGGCCAGTTTCTCGCAAAGATTTCGCTTTTTGCTCTAATTCGGCCAGTTGTTCTGCTTGCTGTAGGGCCATGCCTAATTGGGCAGAAACTTGAGTCAAAAATTTAACTTCGGAAATTTGCCAATTATTGGGTCTGGAATGTTGATAGGCTGCCAGAATTCCCCATAGTTTTTGTTTGACAAAAATGGGAGCAGTTGCAAAGGCTCGGATTTGAAATTGTTCCAAAATTTCAGCATGGCATTGAGATAACCCTGCTGTATAAATATCTTCTACTACAAATGTTTCGTTATGGCGATACCTACCACCTTGATGTTTTTGAAGATAGGAGTCATTCCAGATAGTGTTTTTACCTAGTTTGCCACAATTATCCCAACCAGGTTCAGTAAATTCAAAGTCTCCAAGAAACTGACCACCCCAGTCTTCAGAAAAACGATATACTGAGACTCTTTCGACACCTAAAAGTCTACAAGTTTCTTTTGTAGTTGTGCGAAATATTGTTTCTAGGTCGAGAGATGCTCTAATCTTACTGATGACTCGGTATATTGCTTTCTGGTGTGCAGATATTTGCTCTAGTTGTTCTGTTTTTTGGTGCAGTTGAGCTTGTAAATAGTCAATGGTTGGTAATCCCAATAACTTAGATATCTTATTAATTATTGGGCGGCATAAGGTAGCTAATATATATGGAATTTTTCTGTTATTCATTCGTTTTTTTACTTAAAATTGTAACATATAGCTTTTCTTAAATTATATATATATGGATTATATATGGTAAACATTTTAAGACTTTAGATGAGGAAAGAGGTTGAAAATACCTCTATTCCATGAAAAATTATATCTAAATATAGATAGTAAAAAAAATCTCTATAAGCTATTTGTACTTTTTCGTTAGAACTTTTTATAGCAAATCTGCAATTTGCATATATAGCAATCCGCAGATTAGTTGTGAAAATGTTTATAATAGTTAATTTGGAATGAAAACCTTTAAAATTATGACTCGGTCCGACTGAGTTATGACTCCTGTACGGGCGAATTGCCATTCGCCCCTACCACTAAAATATTACAATTTAAATAGGATTGGTATGAGTTCTTTTTTCTGTTAGCTATCAGATTTATTTGGATCTGATTTTATACTATTTTTAAAAAATAATGTTGCAAATAAATTTGAGTAAAAAGAACTTTATTTTAATGTCTCTTTGACTAAAAATACAGGCTTACTACAAAATAAAATATTAGATTTTATTCCTCTTGACTCTTAAGCAGTAGCATAAATTTTTGTAGCAAAAATTTATCAAATAGGATTGGGTCAGGCAACCCCGTCTTTTAAGGCTAAATGTTTTTGGAGGGTTGCTCAAAATACCTGCCACAAAAACAATTTCTGACTTCTGTAGGGGTAATTCGTTTTGGCGAAGCATTCTGTAGGAAATCACCTCTACTGACTTCGTTAATCAACTGATATTACCAATCAATTAATGTAAGCATTCAGCCGTCAGGATTCAGCTAGCCTCCTGCGGAGGAACTTCGCTCTTCAGCTATGAATTATTAACTTATTCCCTACCACATAATTGTATAATTTCACAACTAAAATGAGTCTTTCTTGTGCTTCAATACTCTGGTTAAAAATGTAGTAGAAGTTAAAATAAAGCTGGCTTCATTCATTAAAAAACTTAGAGCTGACTGCTAATAGCTGAATGTTGAGAATACTCTGGTTAAAATGTATAGCATTCCTATTTTATTTGTGTATAAAAAAATTACTGTTTTTAGGGAACAGGGAACAGGGAACAGGGAACAGGGAACAGGGAACAGGTGGGAGTTTCAGGTTTTTTATCTACTTTTTGATTTATTACAACCTATTTAGGATTGCTATAGTAGAAGTTAAAATAAAGCTGGCTTCATTTATTTATGAATTATTAACTTATTTCCAACCACATAATTGTATGGTTTCACAACTAAAACGAGTCTTTCTTGTGCTTCAATACTCTGGTTAAAAATGTAGTAGAAGTTAAAATAAAGCTGGCTTCATTCATTAAAAAACTTAGAGCTGACTGCTAATAGCTGAATGTTGAGAATACTCTGGTTAAAATGTAGTAGAAGTTAAAATAAAGCTGGCTTCATTCATTAAAAAGCTGTTTGCGTAACATTCCGTAGGATGAACTGACTGCTAATAGCTGAATGCTTACCAATTAATTGAGATTTAAACAAACTCCAATCAAGTCGAAAAAAATCAAACAAATTTTCTTTTAGTTAATTCTATTCTTTTGAATAAGAGTTAATTATGGTTTGCTGATTAAATCTAACAGTATTGACAGATAAAGATTTTAGCCTTTTTAGGTCTTGAAAAAGTACAAGGTTTTCGCATTTTGGGATCTCAAAAAGTTAGGATTTTGGGTTGACGGGAGGCAGAAAAATCAAGGGATGTTTTTTCCGACTCCCTCCTCACTCATTCCCCATTCCTCCTGACTTCCCCTCCTGGGAGGGGTTAGGGGTTTACAGGGGTAGGTTTTTAACAAAGGAGCGATCGCTCGCTTTGATTCAGTTAAAAATTCTCAAAAAAATGTACTTTTTTATACAATAAATAGCTATAAACTCCCCCCTCCTCCCCCTCTTCCCCTCCTGGGAGGGGTTAGGGGTGGGTCCCCCTCTCCCCAAACTTCTTTTTAGATCAAAGGTAAAAAACCTACCCCTGGGAGGGGTTAGGGGTGGGTA
>NZ_JAAHGT010000915.1 GCF_010672385.1 Okeania sp. SIO2F4 | reverse complement strand
CTATTGTCCAATAGATGAATAGAAGATCAATCTTTGATATAAAAAGGCTGAAAATTTTGCCTGTAAAGGCTTTGATGCTTTTAACTATTGTCCAACAGATGAATAAAACATCAATCTATAGAAAGAGGGTGATATAGCTGCCACTAGGTTCACCTTTCATGTCGGGGACAACCGAAAAGTGGAACGGATGTTAAGAACGATACTTTCATGCAACAAAGCCCATCCAAACTATTAAATGGGAAGTAAAATTAAATATTTATAGATAAGTGCTATTCATCGCGAATGCTTCCATCTGGCATTATAGTGTTACGGAAGAATACTTCTCCAAATTTTGCTCCTTCCAAGTTAGCTCCAGTTAGGTTTGCTTCATACAAAACAGTCGATTCTAGAACAGTATAACTAAGATTGGCTTTGGTTAAGTTAGAACCCCTGAAGCTCGTATCGTTCAGGTTAGTAACGCTCAGGTTGGCATTGCTCAGGTTGGCACCAGGAAAGGTCGTCGAGCCTAACCGTGCTTCTCTGAGGTCAGCACCGCTCAGGTTAGCATCATCAAGACCAGATTGGAATAAGTCAGCCCCCCTCAAGTTAGCACCACTAAGGTTAGCTTTATCTAAACACATTTGCTTGAGATCGGCGCCACTCAAGTTAGCATTACTCAAATCTGTCTCCATTAAGTAAGGGGAAATATATTCAGCGTTACTCAAGTTAATGCCACTCAAATTGTAACCACTTAAGCCTAGAGCATCATCCTCATCGTAGTCGATATAGACTCCAGGAAAATCTCTTTCCCCTTCAGCATAACGCCTGAGTAATTCTTCTTTTGTGATTCTAACGGGACCACATTTAGGAGCCTCATTGCCGATACTTCTATCTGGCAAGATGGTATTATTAAAAATAGCTCCATCGAAAATGGCTTCTTCTGCATTGGCATCTGTGAGATTAGCATTAGTAAGATTGGCGTTCTCAAAGATGGTTTTTCTCATAATCGCATTGCTGAGAGTGGCATCTGTCAGGTCTGCATAATTAAAACCCGCATAACTCATGTCGGCAGAACTGAAATTAGCTCCAATCAAGATGGTATTGTCAAAGAAAGTGCCATCCAAATAAGTATCAGTACCACTAAAATTTGCTTGACTCAGATTTGCACCTTCTAAATGTGATATCTCTAAAGTTACGTTTTTTAAGTTAGCACCACTAAGGTTGGCATCCCTCAAATCAATAGAGTTTATTTTAGCTCCCTCTAAATCGGCTCCTTTTAAATTTGCCCCACTCAATGTTATGTGCTTCAATTGAACTCCTTTAAGACTCGCCCCCTTGAGAGTGACTCCTGTAAAGTCTGTCCTACCTACCTCTAGCAGTTCTAGAAATTCTTGTGCGTCCATAATTTTTCTCCCAATATAGTTCTATATCATTAACTTCAAAACTAACTAAACTACAAAAATGGTGTTTTAGATATCCGTAAAATGAATGTAGCATTGGCAAGTGTTGATGAACCTCCTTTTTCAGAGGAATAAATTGCATTTCTATATCAAAAAACAAGAGAAAAAGACTTCACTTGGGAAAGGTTTATTGAAGTCTTATTAGTAATTTAATATTCAGGGTTGTTCTAGCTAAGAAAGAATTGGTTAGGACATAGAATAATGATGAATCTTAGACTAGGAAAATTTGGAAAAACTTTTCCCTGTTCCCTCTCTATAACAACAAAAGCTTAAAATTAATCTTCCAATTCCGCCATAGCAATTTTCACTTTTTCCTTACCCTCAGAATTATTCTCTTCCTCAAACAATTTTAAAGCTTTTTCAAAAGATCTTAATGCTTCTCTTTTACGTTCTCTACCTTTAAGAGCTAACCCCATTTTATAATGACCATCTGCATTCTCAGGATTTCTCTTAATTACTTGCCGATACATAATTATTGCTTGTAAATAATCCTGCTGTTCTAAAAGTATCTCTGCAGCAGCAAACCTAGCTTCCACTAAATCAGGATTAGCATAAGCAGCTCTTTGATAAAATTTCAAAGCACCTTGAATATTATTCTGCGCTTGATAAATTTCCGCAATTTGAAACTGAATATCTCCATTTCGAGGTTCTAGACGAGAGGCTAATTTCAGAGCAGCTAAACCGCCATTAGTATCTCCAGTAGCGAGTAGAGCAGTTCCCAACTTGATTTGTATCCCTGCATCTCTCGGTGATAATTGCACAGCTTGTCGCACTGCTGCCAATGCTTCAGGAAAGCGCTTTTGCTTAAGTAATACTAAACCCATTGCAGCATGAGCTTCAGCATTCTGAGGATTAGACTTAATTGCTACTTGATATGCAACGATCGCCTCATTGTATTTCTCCTGGCGAAACAATGCAGCAGCTAATCCTAAATGAGCATTAATATTATTGCGGTCTAGCAAAGAAGCACGACGATAAGCTTCAATTGCAGCCTGATAATTTTCTAATTTGGCCATACTATACCCCAAACCATATTGAAAATTTGCGTTATGAGGATCTATGGCGATCGCCTGTTGATAAAACTGAACTGCTGCTTGGAAATTTTCTTGTAGTGCTTCCAAGTAGGCAATACCGGAATATATTTGTGCATTCTTGGGGTCTAAACGTGCTGCCTGTTGATATATTGTTATGGCAAGTTGATAATTTCCCGCATCTGCTAATTCACGTCCTTGACGTAGTAGTTTATCTAACTTTGAACTCGCAGCTTGATTAGTTTGAGCTAATAATTTGACCCCACAAGTTGGAAAAGTATAGGAGGTGTCATTTGCCTTTTGGTCTATTTGTTGACAAGGAACTCCATAAACAATAGAAGGAATAGTGGCTGTTATTGTGGCCACTATTAGACTATTTAATATTGATATTGTTTGTTTATACACGGCTAGTCTCAAATATTAGGTGTTTATAGAAATTATTAATCATATCACTTTGTTCAGGAATTCCCTAGAAAGTTGGGAATGAAAGTTTCCCAGAAAGCTCTGGCCATTATTGAATTACGCGATCGCGAAAACAACTCAATCACTTCGTCAAATGAATATGTTTTTTTGAAAGCCAATAAAATTGTAAACCGAAGTAGCGATCGCCAGCCTGGTTTTAATCATCTACTCAACTTCATCCAATAGGTCAAAAGTAAAGATTCGGTATTGTTTAGATTAGACAGTATTTGAAGCCAATATCAATCATCTCACTTGTTAATATTTACAACAACTTGAGCCTGAGCAAGGATGAAATTTACTCTTGAGAGATTAAATCAGGACTTATGCAAAGACACTATATGTAGCGTACTTGCTTAAGTTTGGTAGGTATTGCTCTTGTTTAAAAATCTTCTGCTCACATCACAGTTGAGTCATGCTAATCGTAGTCCAATAGTAATTATAAAAAAATCAGGAAAAATATTGTTATCGAATATAAATATGGCTGGTTGAAAAAAATAAATTATTATCTAATTGTCTTTTGGTTTATTTGAACTAAAATATGAATTTTAATTATATTGATACTATACCAATATTTACTCTCATTCCACACAAATTATACTATCACAAATCTAGTAAATCACTTAGAAAAAATTAGCCATGATACAATTAATCGTTATTTAAGAAGAGAAGCTTTAAACTCCCTAGATTTATGGCGAAATTTCCAAGAATAAATTGTTACTGATACAGATGATTATCTGATTTTCGATGATACAGTTATTAATCATAAATTTTCTAATAAAATTGAACTTTTCCGTCGCCAATATAGTGGTAATGAACATCAAGTAATTAGAGGCATAGGAGTAGTTAATTGTATCTATTTTAACCCCCAAGCTGAACAATGCGCGGATTATAGATTATCATATTTATGACCCATATACTGACAAAAAAACAAAAATA
>NZ_JAAHGT010000914.1 GCF_010672385.1 Okeania sp. SIO2F4 | reverse complement strand
TCAAGAGTGCAGAGCCGCTCCGAAGTACGCCATATCCAATCTCCCCTTGAGAAGAAAAAAATTTCCTTCTATTACAGAAGAGGTAATTATTAATTATTAATTATTAATTGTTAATTATTCATTCATGTCTATATTTTTTCACGAACAACTTTACCGCAGTCTAGAAATAATGACAAAGCTAAAAAATTTGTCAATAACTATTTGTGGTGCTGGTGCTTTAGGAGCAAATATTACTGAAAATTTAGCTCGTTCTGGGTTCAATAAATTACGAGTAATAGATTACGACCGCATAGAAGAACGTAACTTATCTACTCAACCTTATTATCGTTCTGATATTGGGGCATTGAAAGTTAAAATTCTGACTAATAGTCTTTATCGCGCCCTGGGAATAAAAATTGATAGTCAATCTCAAAAGTTAACTGTAGAAAATGCGGGGAAACTATTAGGCAAAAGTGAATTAGTTATAGATACTTTTGACAATAGTATTAGTAGAAGTGCAGTAAAAAATTATTGTGCTAATTCTAATGTTTCTTGTCTTCATGTAGGATTAGCTTCGGATTATTCAGAAATAATTTGGAATGAAAATTATCGAGTACCATCCCATATAAATGATGATGTTTGTGATTATCCTTTAGCAAGAAATTTGGTAATGTTAACCGTTGCTGTTGCTTGTGAAACTGTGATTAATTTTGCAGCAACTAAACAGCAGCATAATTTTACTGTTACTTTAGGAGATTTTGCTGTTAAACCATTATTTATGTAGGATTAAAATTCAGCAAAAGTTTGATTTATTTTGACTGAAAAATTAAGGTTTAAAGCCTCTCCTAGAAAGGAGAAAAAAGCGGTCGATATTCTGAGCTTGACCTAGGATGGGATGGCGAGGTCTCCCGCTCTTACCGAATAATTAATAATTAAGAGTTAATAATTAATAATTAAGAGTTGATAGTCAATTAATTATTCATTCAACAATTCACGCCTTGAAGCCGACCCTTGGATAGGGGATAAATCAAAAATTTTCCTTTTAGTCAATCCTCAATAGTTTTAAGAAGGGGTAATTATTAATTATTAATTGTTCATTGTTAATTGCTGAAAGAGCCGCTCCGAAGTACACCATATCCAATCGACCAAGAGAAGAAAAAAAATTCCTTTTAACCAATCCTCAATAGTTTTAATAAGAGGTAATTGTTAATTATTAATTGTTAATTATTAATTGTTAATTATTAATTATTGAAAATACTTTTTAGCATCGTGAGGTACAGTTTAATACTAATATCTATTGCCTATTCCCTTAAATTCTAAAACCTTATACCAAATCCAGTTATCAAAAGCACGTTTTTCAAATTCCTCTCTAACTATCCCCCCATCTCCCCATCCCCCCATCTCCCCATCCCCCCATCCCCCTAAAAGGATATTCTATAAACCGGATTTGATATCAGAGGTATTTTTAGAGGATTGACGTAATTCCCTTATCTAGACTGACTCTCAGGCATTTTTTTACCATAAAATGTCTAATATCATGTCCAGATAAGAGCGTGATAAAAAAATTTTTGTTTGTAGTAGGGCTTTAGCCTGATAATAGATAGATAGGGCTCTTGCCCTACTACGAGCTTTAATTATAACTATTCAACCGGACATGATATAAGTACCACTAAATGTTAATCAAATTTTTATTCAATAAAAAACCAAGTCAAAAGTTCTCTATTTAATTTGAACAATGATTTGGTTAATCTCCAATGGAAACTGTCCAACATAACCCACCTACATTAACCATTCCCACTTTCTTAATATATGTTTTATAGAACCCATTTGGAATCTATTGAAAAACAGAGGGAGAAGATAGAGAAATTGGGAGATCGGAATATGGGGAGTGTGGGTATATTTTTATTCCTATTTCCTATTTCCTAAAAATTTAATCGCGGGCATTGATACCAAATAGCTTGTATAAATATTCTCTAATAATTTGGGAATTTGCTGACTCATAAAAATTAATTAAATACACTAGTATAACTAAATTATAAGTGCTTTATATTATTCTATGTTGGTAACTATTGCTCAAATGTAGATACATTCAGAAATACAGATTAAGATAATCTATTACTGTTTGAGAGGAAATCAACATGGAAATTAAAGCAACCAATACACCTCAGTTAGAATGGGCCGGAGATGCCCTAGCTATTGGTTTATTTGAGGATGCCATAGAATTAACCGGGGATATGGCCAAATTGAACGAAATGTTAGCTGGTACTTTATCTGAACTAATTGAAGAAACGGAATTTAAGGGTAAAGCCAACAGCAGTGCCTCAACTCGTGTCGGTGGTACAACCCCTATTCGCAAAATTATTATTGTGGGCCTAGGTAAATCAGAGGAATTAAAATTAGATACTCTGCGCCAAGCAGCAGCGACCTCTGGACGTTTAGCAAAAAAGGAGAGATGTAAAACTCTCGGCATTAGCCTGCCAATGTGTCAGGATGCTGATTCTACAGCTACAGCTATGACTGAAGGCATTGAGTTAGCTCTCCATAAAGATAATCGCTTTAAATCTGAAGTGGAAAATCAAGGGCCAGATGTAGAAAAAGTAGAGTTAATTGGTTTAGCTGGCTCCGATGAAGCGATCGCCCGCGCCCGACAAATCTGCTCAGGAGTCATCTTGGCCAGGGAACTTGTAGCAGCTCCCGCTAATTCTTGCACTCCAATAACCATGGCTGAAACTGCTGAAGCTTTAGCTAAAGAGTTCGGTCTAGCTCTAGAAATTCTAGAAAAAGAAGATTGTGAAAAACTAGGTATGGGAGCTTTTCTTGGAGTTGCTCAAGCTTCTGACTTGCCACCAAAATTTATTCATATCACTTACAAACCAGAAGGTACTCCTCGTCGCAAGTTAGCGATAGTAGGAAAAGGTTTAACTTTTGACTCCGGTGGTTTAAACCTCAAAGTTTCTGGTAGTGGGATTGAAATGATGAAAACTGATATGGGTGGAGCAGGTACAACTTTTGGTGCTGTTAAGGCGATCGCTCAGTTGAAACCAGATGTGGAAGTTCATTTTATCAGCGCTGTTACGGAAAATATGGTTAGTGGTCACGCCATGCACCCCGGTGATTTTCTGACTGCTTCTAATGGCAAAACTATTGAAGTTAATAATACAGATGCAGAGGGGCGTTTGACTTTGGCAGATGCGTTAGTCTTTGCTGAAAAATTGGAGGTAGATGCAATTGTAGATTTAGCGACTCTCACTGGTGCTTGTGTTGTAGCATTGGGTAATGATATTGCTGGTTTGTGGAGTCCTAATGATGACTTAGCAGCTCAACTAACAGCAGCAGCAGAAAAAGCTGGAGAGAAAATGTGGCGGATGCCTTTGGAGGAAAAATATTTCGAGGGGTTGAAAGCTATGCACGCTGACATGAAGAATACAGGTCCGCGCCCTGGTGGTGCTATTACTGCAGCTTTATTTTTGAAACAGTTTATTAAAGATACACCTTGGGCGCATCTAGATGTTGCCGGCCCGGTTTGGATAGACGCAGAGAATGGTTACAATAATCCTGGTGCTACTGGTTATGGTGTTCGGACTCTAGTCAATTGGGTTTTGAGTTAGAGACTACCTATAGAACCCCTTCAGGGGTTCTATAGTAGATGAGAAGTAGGGGAGTAGGGGAAATGGCGAATCAGAGGTGTATTGGAGTATTTTTCAATCTTTTTTTCGTATTGCCTAATTCCCACATGACGACTCTACTCATCAAAAATAAA
The DNA here is from genome assembly GCF_010672385.1 of Okeania sp. SIO2F4. Lineage (GTDB taxonomy): Bacteria > Cyanobacteriota > Cyanobacteriia > Cyanobacteriales > Microcoleaceae > Trichodesmium. Next base: position 133 of record NZ_JAAHGT010000914.1, on the reverse strand, counting down.
CATCCCTGGTAAAGATACCAAATGGGTTCTATATGCACAATTTTTTCTATTGCTGATGTAGGGTTGAACTAAGTAGGTACTTGCTGTGAGGAAAATTGTCAATCAAGTTTAGTTCGCCCTACTCCGTAGAGAA